>CAZSJY010000030.1:0-22366 GCA_964607375.1 uncultured bacterium | reverse complement strand
TTATCAAATTGAATAATAAACTCATAAAAAACTATAAAGCGGGATGTAACAATTAACGACATCTTTTGCATATCCTTTTTTGATAGCGTAAGCTGATGTAAAATATCCTAGTCCATTTAATAACCAGAAGAATGGAATTGTAAATACCTTAACAATTAGTGGACCTGCAAAAGGTATAAGAGATATCAATGCAGATAAACCTGCAAATGCGTGTGTGATATAACCTACAACAAGTGCTACAATTGCTACAGCTTTAGTGTCTATTCCGAAATACAACATTAACACTACACCAAAGATAATTACTATCATAGTTAGCAAAAATCTTGGATTTTCTTTAATGAATTTCGCTAATTTAGTCATTTATTAGAGATTTGTTTGGCTGATAATCTAATCAATCCAGATTTAAATACACAGCATTCAATTTCATTATTTTTTGTATTGATCCAAATATTTTTTGTAGTGTTCTCTTTGAATAAGGCCCAAGTAAATATATCTGTATGTTCAAAAAGTGGTGTTTGCTTAACTTTTGAAAATTGTAGTTGAAGTTGATAGTGAACTGATTCTTCGCCATTATCAATTTTTTTTATGATTGCGTTATATGTTAAACCTTCACGTTCAATTTTGAAATCATCCTTATCTAAGTCTTGATTGACATTACTCAGAAAATCAAGAAAAGAAAAAATATTAAAATCCCCATCCTGAAAACAGAAATTAGAGTTTTTGTAACAAACCTTGTTATCAATCAATTCAGTAGAAATTAAATTCTCAACTCCTGGCTGATATGTTTTCTTGTAAAAACTTAACATTTTATAGCTTGATTTTTCAACAATAGTGGAATACTCATTGTCAACCCTAAATAGTTTAGAAGTTAAAGGTGTAGTTTCAGTAGAAAACTGTATGTTTTTTGCTTGAATGCCGTTATAAAGTGTATCAGTTGTCTGAATAGTTACATCAGCAACATGAATTCCCCACATATCAATCTCATAATCAATCGTTTTGCCCAAAGTTAAAGATTGCACAAGTAACAAAAATAATATAAAATAGCTCGTTCTCATCTTTTCCAATTGATAGATACAAAAGGACCCAATGCACCAAAAATAACCACATAAATTGGATGTACAAAGGATAGCAACACAAAAACACTAAATGACCATTTCATTTTCAATTTTGAATAGAATGTATAAGTAATAACAGCATCAAAACAAGATTTGAAAATTAGTGGCAACAACCAAATTATAAATGAGGATTGAATAAACCTATACAAACCTAAAACCACCAATAAATTAGAAAGAAACAATAAAGGTAACACCGATTTAAGTGCAACACTTGATTGCATTTTATAATAGGAAAGTCCTTTTGAAGCAAAGCGCAATCGTTGTCTGATAAACTGAATTAAAGAACTTGTTGGAGCTGAACCTACTATACTATCTTTATTTAAAGAAAATTTAATATCCCACTTCGTTTGAGAAGCAATTTTCTGTAGTAATAAATCATCATCTCCAGATTTAAAGTGTTGTATTTCTTCGTATCCTTTAACTTCGTCATAAACTATTTTCCTAAAAGCAATATTCCTTCCTGTGCAAGACAAAGCGAGTCCATGGGATAGGGCTCCCGCAGAAAAAGCATCTTGAGCCAAGCTGTCCATTTCAAATACATCATCAACAAATCCGTTGCAATTGGTCATTGGAGCAGGTCCGGATACAAACCCAACAGATTCATCTGAAAACTCTTTAATAATAGTTTCGATCCAGCTACTAACAGGAATACAGTCCGCGTCTGTTTGTAACAAGATTTCTCCTCGAGATTTATCGACTAATTGATGTAATGCCCACTTTTTTGGTGCCCACCCCAAAGGAGTTTCACTTATTGTAACAACAGTTAAATTTGATTGCTGGTACTCTAACTCTTTTAAAACTTGAGCAGTGCCATCTGTGGAGCGGTCATTTGCTATTAATATTTCATATAAATGATGTGGATAACTTTGTTGATTAAGAGCAGAAACCAGTTGAGAAATATTAAATTCTTCGTTTCTCGCTGATACAATAACTGACACCAACGGTTGAGTATCTAGATTTGTATAAGATTGAGTAGAATCATACTTCATCAAGCCATCTGTGAACCAAAGAATTATAATTCCATATACAATAATAACTGCTATGATGAAAATTAACATAACCTAATTCCTAAATTCTTCTGCCTTTCCACGATATTCGTTGTGACCAAAAACTTGCTAAACCCATAACTACGATATAAGGTATTTGCAATAAAAACCAAAAAATGAAATTACAATTATCAACTTTTTCCTGGAACTCTAATTGTCCCTTCTTATATAGCAAAAATTCTGCAATGAACTTCATAGTCAATAATATCCAAAATGGATAAATGAAACATAAGTTGATAGTCATTAAAAGAAAAAAGGAAAGTACTAACACATTGAACAGAAATGTTGAAAACACTGAAAGGAAGAAAACAGGATTAAATTTCCACATTAAACGAGCGTCACCAGACCATCTAACCCGTTGTGAAATAAAACTCCTCCAAGTATTTTCAGTTCTTCCAATCACAAAACTGTCCGATAACATAGAAAACACAACTTTTGGTTTTTGAAGTTTTCTACACACTTGCAAAAACAGAGAATCATCACCCTGTAAACACTCTTTGATTTTGGAATATCCTCCAACTATATCAAATAACTCTCTTGTGAATCCCTGATTTTGGCCGGTTGATGCCCACGCAGTTTTGTTATTTGTACAACCTGCAGAAGCGTACATCAGCATCGAAATATCTGTAGATTGAAATTTTGAAACAAGAGATTCATCAGAGACAATTTCAGAATATCCAATGACATAATCTGCACCATTTTGAAAATAAGAAACCATAGCAGAAATCCATCCTGGTTTAACTCTGCAATCCACATCTGTAAATAGAAGTACATCTCCATTACTTTTAGAAATTCCAGCATCTAACGCCTTCTTTTTGTGAGATAATATTTCTGACCCATCTTTTGATGAAACATAAAGAAAATTATTATCTATTTCTGTTTGATTTTGTATTAAAGAAGCAGTTTCATCGTCAGATTCATCATCTACAAAAATGTACTCTACTTTACCTGAATAATTTTGATCTTCAAAGTCGGAAAACAACTTAGGAAGTGATTTTGCGCCATTTCTAACAGCAACAAATACAGAAACAGAAAGATTATTTTCCAACATAAATTGAGGAAGTTTATATTTTTTTAAACCTTTTATAAACCAGACCAAGGTTCCTAAATAATAAAGCGTAATTCCCCACAATAATAGTTTAATTACAAACATTATAACCCAAGGATAATGCGAGCAATATAAAAGTAAATCAAAACTCCAATTATGTCAATTGCCGTGGTAACAAACGGACCGGTTGATATGGCTGGATCAATGTTCAATTTATTTAAAACAATAGGAAAAAGAGAGCCTATTGTACAAGCCATAGTCATTGCAAAAAGGATTGAAATCCCAACAATCAAACCCAAATCTAAAGGAGAATCAAATTCAATGAAATGAAAATATGCTAATATGCCAAGAAATATTCCATAAATTATCCCAAGTAACATTCCAACACGAATTTCTTTAAAAATAACTTTTGAAACTTCATTGATATTCACTCGTCCAGTTGCGATACCTCGAACAATAATTGTGCTAGTTTGGGTTCCTACATTTCCACCCATTCCAATAATAACCGGGATAAATGCTACCAATGCAATGGTTTTTTCAAGTAATGTTTCAAAAGCTCCGATAATCATTAAAGCAATTACTCCGCCAATCCAACTTGCCATTAACCACGGAAAACGAGTTTTTGCATTTGCGAATGTAGATTTTAGCAAAATTTCTCTATCCTGTCCCGCACCAGCCATTTTGAGTATATCTTCAGTTGCTTCTTCTCTTAATATGTCAATTACATCATCAACTGTTATTACCCCAACGAGTTCGTTATTTTTTTCGACAACAGGTAAAGCTAAATAATTATATTGCGATACCAATTTAGCTACTTCTTCTTGGTCAGTAGCAGGAGATACTGCTACAAAATCATCATCTATTATTTCTTTCAAAATAGTATTTGGTTTGTTCAAAAGAAGTTGGCGAAGCGATAAAACACCCACCATCTGATTTTTCTTGTTGATAACATAAATGTAAAACGGGGCATCCGAGTCTTCATTTTTGAGTTCTTGGAATTGTACAATTGCTTCTTGAACAGTAAGTGATTCTTGAAACGCTACAAAGTGGATGGACATAATTCTTCCAGCGGATTCATCTTCGTATTGAAGAAGTTCTTCAACTTCTTTTCGTTCTTCTAGGTTTAATAAATCACGAATCTCTTTCGATAAATCTTCAGGTAAGATATCTAAAATATCAACGATATCATCAACATCAACGTTTTCTAATATTTCCGCTATATGTTTTGGAGACAGTGGTTCAAACAATTCGACTATGATGGCATCATCTAACTCATTTAAAAAATCTCCCAATCCTTCCATTCTTTCTATAAACTGGAAAATATCTTTTCGTTCAACAGAATTTAGATGACGATACACCCAAGCCATATCAGCAGGATGAGTTTTATACACCAATTTATACATCGCCACTCGTGCATTTCTGCGATACAATCTTCTAAGAGTTTTGAGAACTAAACCGACTTCGTTTTCAGAAAGTTGTTTACGCATAATTCTGTTTTATTCTATGAATCCTTGTTCATTCATCCATTTATCATCCACAAATTTAGATAAGTAATTTCGGATTGAATCAGGTAAAATCACCAGACACTTTTCATTTTCCGACAAAGTTCCTGCAACTTGTAATGCTGCCCAAACCACAGATCCAGATGACCCACCGACGAGAAGACCCTCTTCCTTGATGAGTCTTCTTGCCATTAAAAATGATTCTCTATCAGCAGTTTTCACATATTCATCAACTAAATTATTATCAAGCACATCAGGGAAAAAATCATAACCAATTCCCTCTACTTGGTATGGATAGATTTCATCTCCACCTCCAAGAATTGAGCCATAGGGGTCAACTCCAACAACTTTTACATTAGATATTTCTTCTTTGAGTTTTTTTGCTACTCCAGTAATGGTTCCGCCAGTACCAACCCCGATAACTACCATTGATAAATCAGTTCCCATTTCGTCCAAGATTTCCTGTGCTGTAAATTTGTAATGTACATCAGGATTTGCAGAATTTGAGTATTGGTCTAAAATATGTGAATTGGGAATTTCTCTATTCAATTTTTTTGCTACTTCGATATGACTTTCAGGAGCATCCCAAGCGGCTTCTGTTGGTGTGCGAACTATCTTTGCTCCGAGTGCTTCCAAAATCACTTGCTTTTCTTTGCTCATTTTTTCCGGCATTGTAATAATCATTTTATAGCCCTTGACTGCAGCAGACAACGCCAAGCCAATACCAGTATTTCCGGAAGTTGGCTCGATGAGTGTATCACCGGGTTTTATTCGTCCTTCTTTTTCTGCTTGTTCAACCATATACCAACCAATACGGTCTTTTACAGAACCACCAGCATTTAAGAATTCACATTTACCATAAAGTTGGCATGATAATTTACTGCTTACACGGTTGAGTTTTACAATGGGTGTATTTCCTATTGCACAAAGAATATTGTTTATCATTTTATCTCTCTATATTCGTTGGATAAATTCGTTCCGAAATTTAGGGGTAATTGTAACCATTGATGAAAAGAAATTATTTGTTTATCAAAGAGTATAACAAAATACTCCCAGCTGTTGTTACATTCAAACTTTCTAAATTTCCAATCTTTGGTATTGTAACTTTATGTGTGCATTTTGATAATATAGTTTCATCAATTCCATGCGCTTCACTCCCTAAAACTACAGCCCAGTTTTGTTGAAGTGAAATTTCGAGATCATCTAAATTTTGCCCATTCATTACTCCTGCTATAACTGAGTAATATTTCTTCCTTAATTTATCACAAAATTCTGTTAGATTTTTCTGAACAATGTTTAGGTAGAAATGAGCCCCCATTGCTGAACGAATAATTTTTGGACTATATGGATCAGCACAATCTTCAGATAAAACGACTGTTTTTATCCCAAACCATTCTGCAGTTCTGAGCATTGTACCCAAATTGCCTGGATCAGATATTCTATCGATGAGTAACAAATTCTGGTTGCAAAATTCCTGAGTAACATTTTTAGGTATTTCAGAAATTCCAACAATCCCTTGACTATGTTGAGTATCTGATATTTGTTTGAGCTCTTTTTTTGAAATTTCATCAATTGGTATATTTCTACTTTGAAGTTCTGAAATTAATAACTGACTATTTTCAGTATCATTGAAAGTATCCAAAACCCAAATATATTTAATAGGATAATTTGATTTTATCACTTCTGTAAAAAGTCTCATTCCTTCTATAAGAAATAAGTTTTCTCTTTTGCGATATTTTTTTATAGAAAGTGAGCTTAAGAGTTTGATATTAGCTTTAGAAATCATAAATAACTATTACACAGAATATAAAACACACAAAGATATTTTAAAAAATAACCCAACCCAGCTTTTAACTTTCAACTTTTTAATTGTCACTTAGTCCTTAACCTTTCTATATCCATTTCTATTCCAATTGGGCAATGGTCAGAGCCATAAATTTCTGGATAAATTGTAGCGTTGGTTAGATAGCTTCGTAAAGATTGAGAAATGCAGAAATAATCAATGCGCCAGCCGATGTTTTTTGCACGAGAGTTATGAATATAACTCCACCAAGTATAATGACCTCCATCTTGAACAAACTCACGAAATGTATCAATAAATCCTGCTTTTAAAATATTATCAAAACTATGTCGTTCTTCATCAGTAAAACCAGCATTCAGTCGGTTTGTCTTTGGATTAGTTAAATCCATTTCTTTATGGGCGACATTTAAATCTCCACAAAATATTACGGGTTTTGATTTTTCTAACGATTTTACATATTCAAGAAAATCAACATCCCATTCTTTTGTACGATATCTCAACCGCTTTAATTCTCGTTTGGAATTTGGCGTATAGACTGTAACCAAAAAATATAACGGAAATTCAAGTGTGATTACGCGACCTTCACTATCGTGCTTACCAATTCCCAATCCATATTCAACATTTATCGGCTTTTCTTTTGTGAAAATGAGCGTCCCTGAATATCCCTTTCGTTCTGCTGAATTCCAATATTGATTGTATTCTTTCGGGAATTCAAATTCTACCTGCTCTCTCATCGCTTTGATTTCTTGAATACAAAATACATCTGCATCTATAAAATTGAAAAAGTCTATAAAACCCTTTTTAAGAACAGCTCGAATGCCATTAACATTCCAAGAAATCATCTTCATATTTTCAATTTCTCAACTCTGATTTTATCTATTTTCTTTTTATAGAACTTTTTCTCTGGATTAAATTTTACAACTTTCTTTTCAGAAGCTTCAATAGCTGATTCCAAAAGTGGATTTAATTCTAAATTAGCTTCAATTTTGCGAATTTCTTCTAACTTTGCTTTTGTTTCAGGGTGTTTGGGAACAAAAAATGAACAACAATCTTGATACGGTTCAATAGAAATCTCATAGGTTCCGATTAGTGTAGCACGCTTGATAATATCTTCTTTATTATGTCCAGCAAGGGGACGAATGATTGGCATCTCAATAGCATCAGAAGTTGCTCGAATATTAGATAAAGTCTGGGATGCAACTTGACCGATATTTTCACCAGTGATAAGTGCAACAGCTCCATCTTTTTCTGCAATTTGTTCTGCTAGACGAACCATTGCTCTCCTAAACAACAAAACCCAAAATTTATTTGGTGTTTCTGCCATTATTTTCTGTTGAATATCAAGTAATGGAATGTGGTATAAATCGCATCTAAGTTGGAATGTTGCTAAAACTCCTAATATTTCTTCAACATTTCGTAAAGATTGCCTGCTGGTGGCAGGTGCACTATGAAAATGAACATAGGTTAAACTAACACCCCTTTTTAGCATTTCAAATGATGAAACAGGTGAATCAATTCCAGACGATAACAAGCTAACGGCTTTTTCACCAGTTCCAACGGGTAAACCGCCGTAACCAACAATCTTATCCACACCAACATACGCCATACCCTTAACAATTTCTATTAATATGTTTAAGTCAGCCCCTTTGAGTTTCACTGGCTTTTTGTATAGTTTTTGTATATGTGCTCCAACCTCCATATTAATTTCAGTGGATGTGAGAGGATAATTTTTATACTGGCGTTTTGATGTTACTCTAAAGTATCCAAATATTTTATCAGCAATCAGTTGAGCCGATATTTCTTTTATCCTATCAATTTCAGCTGGAATTTGAACCATTAATGTTGCATTGACTAATCCCATTACACAACGAAGTCGTTTTGAGTATTCGCCCCACAGAGATTGATCTATACCAAAAATAAATACTCGTGCATTCGCAGTATTTATCGAAGTAAATGGCAAATCTTTTATATGTTGTTTAAGATTTCGCTGAAAAGTTTTTTCAAACCAAGACCGATTTCCACCTTTTATCGAAATCTCGTGATAATGAACTAGAATGCAAAAACTTTTTTGCATTAACAATCCGAGCAGTTACAATCGTGTTCAGTAGAAAACAACTCTTCAATATTATCAATGGGGACTTTTTGCTGTTCTCCGGTTTCCATCGTTTTTATGATGACTTTATTTTCAGTAATTTCATTCTCACCAATAATAATTGCAAATTGTGCATTACTTCTGTTGGCTTCTCTCATTTGAGCTTTCATACTTCGTTGAAGAGTTTCAACCATTACTGACATGCCCTTTTTCAAACGTAATGTTTCAGCTACTTGAAACGCAACTTTTACCGCGGTTTCACCTAAAGAAACAATATACACATCGACTGCAGATAACTGTTCATCTTGGTTTTCCTCAATATCCATTGCAATAAAAAGTCGCTCCATACCTGCAGCAAAACCAATCGCAGGAGTTGATTTGCCACCCAATTCTTCTACCAATTTATCATATCGACCACCACCACATAGCGCATCCTGAGCTCCCAACTTACTGGATGCTATCTCGAATGTGGTTCGTGTGTAATAATCCAAACCTCTAACAAGTTTCTTATCGTGAATTACCGGAATTGACATTGCTTCAAGAAATTCAAGAACCATTTGGAAGTGATCTTTATCTTTATTGGTTAAAAATTGATCAATGTTAACAGCAAATTCATCCAAAACTTTGTGACAAGCATCCTTTTTGCAATCGAATATACGAAGAGTATTTTGGTTTAATCTAGCTTGGCAGGTTCCGCACAAATTATCGGAATTGGGTCGTATGGATTCGCGCAATGCTTCTATGTATGGTTGGCGAATTTCCGGGCTTCCTATTGAATTGATTTTGACAACCAGGTCCTCCACACCAAACATCTTGTAAACCTTATAAGCAATTGCAATCACTTCTGCATCTTGCTCGGGATGTTCTGAACCAATGGCTTCTACTCCAAATTGGTTAAATTGACGAAGTCGCCCTTTTTGTGGACGCTCTCTTCTAAATAGTGAATCAATATAATACAATCGATTAATTGGAGATTTTTCTCCGAGATTATGCTGAATATAAGAACGCACCACAGGAGCTGTAAGTTCTGGTTTGAGAGTTAAACTGGTTCCTCCTTGGTCTGTCCACGAATACATTTCTTTTGAAACGATATCTGTCTCATTTCCAATACCCCGCGCAAACAATTCGGTTTGCTCAAAAACGGGTGTGCGAATTTCTCCATATCCGTGAATTTGCATAAAATTATGAAGTGCCATTTCGACCCCTCTCCATACAATGGTGTCTTCAGGAAGAATGTCTTTAGTACCTTTAATTGATTGAAATTTTTTCATTTATCTATTCTTCTATAGTTATCTATCCCAAAATTTCACTACCTATTGTGTAAAAAACAAAGAACTTTATTGGATGTAGGGGAGAAAGGGTGAAAAAGAGAAATGGAATATTGGGTGATGGTGTTAATTCACTCGATAAACTTGATCAATTTTATGACTTGTTATACACTTTATTTTTTAATTCTTGTGAGAACAAATCTTACAAAACTGAGAAAGTCTCATTCCCGGCTACTACTGTCATTAACACCTCTGTCTTTAGAATCTCTTCTTCTTTGCAAGTCAGAATATTATTTGATAAAACTGTAAAGTCAGCGTCATAACCGATATTTATTTGTCCTCTTCTGTGTTCAGCAAATTCACCATAAGATGCCCAAGTTGTTAGCATTTTGAGAGCATTTTCTCGAGATATACATTCTTGTGGGTGCCAACCATTTTTTGGGTTCCCATCTTTATCTTTTCGTGTAACTGCTGAATAAAATTCAACTAACGGATTTCCTTCTTCAATGGGACAATCAGACCCACCCGGGATTATGCAACCTGTGTCAATAAGTGATTGTATTCTTGAAACTTGGTGAGTTCGATGTTTCCCAATTCGCCTATCGAGCCAATCCATATCTGTAACAAAATGTGATGGTTGTATAGATGGTAAAACCCCCAATTTTGAGAATCGTGGAATATCCTCGTCACCAACCATCTCGGAATGTTCAATTCTCCACCTATGATTTGGTGTGTTGTTGATTATTTTTTCGTAGGTATTCAGAGTTTCACGAATTGCTCTATCTCCAATAGCGTGAGTGTTAAGCTGAAATCCAGCATTTTTGCATTTTGTAGCGAGTTGTGTAAATTCCTCTTTTTGTAAAAGTAACAGGCCTCTATTAGTAGGGTCATCTAAATACGGTTCCAATAGTGCAGCTCCACGACTTCCCAAAGCACCATCTCCTAAAGTTTTTACAGAACGAATTGTATAAAATTCAGACTCAAAATAACCTGTTTTAAAGTATTCCTCTAATAAATCAATATATTTGTTTCCCAGCATTCCATAACATCTAATAGGAAATTTAGGATTTTTTGATATTTTTTTCATTGAACCAACTGTTATCGGGCATTGCCAAGCATCGTGAACTCCAGTAATCCCTCTTTTTGGCATTTCATTAACTGCAGATGTGAGCCATCTATCAACATCACATTCTGTAGGATTTGGTAAAATTTCTGTAACAATATCCATTGCATTATCAATCAGGATGCAGTCGTTAATAAGCTCCCCTCCTTCAGGAGTTGTAAATGTTGAATTTATTCCAGCTAAATCCTTGGCTTTTTGATTCACCCACGCCGAATGCCCGTCAATTCGAGTTAAATAAACTGGATGATTCGGAGAACAATTATCTAAAATTTCAGTATTTGGGAATTTCGTGTTATCCCATTTTGTTTGGTCCCAGCCATAACCGATAATCCAATGTTCCTCGGGTAGTGCTTTGGTTTTCTCAACAACTTTCTCTGTAACTTGAAGTGGTGAGGTTAATCCACGAAGATTGAGATATTCTAACTGTTTGCCAATTCCAGTTAGATGCAAATGCCCATCTACAAACCCAGGAATTAGAGTAGCACCTCCTAAATTTATATTTTTGGAATTGGGTTTTGGATTATCTAACGAGGTAATTTTTCCGTTTTGGATTGTAACCGAATTCGCAATTGGATTTGTATCATCTACGGTGATTACATTCCCATTTCTCAAGTTTATTGTTTTGTGAGTCATAGTAAAATTTAGCTCAACTGTATTCATCTAAACCACGAATTCTCAAAAATGGTATAATAATCAGAAAAAATTTACAGATTGATAACTTTACTTCTATTTTAACAACTAAATTCTGCTAAAATGTAACAACATGTAACAACATGTAACAATCGCTATATTCTGTTGCAATTATTTTACTTGTTGCTTAACTTTTATGCAGTATATTTACATATAAATTAAACTATCAAAAGGAGATGATTATGTCATTCTTAAAATTAACCTCAAAACGCTTGATTTCCTTGTGTTCAATAATATTTATAATGTCATTTGCAATATCTCAAGAGTGGATTAATGGTATTAATATCAATCCAACTAATCCAACAATTGAAGATGAAATTAGTATCTCAGTTTACGGAATTACCCCATCCAATTTAATTGAAGTTAACTCAACATTTGAAATGGGTGGAGTGTTTAATCAAATATCACTTTTGTTGGATGTTTATGTTGGTAATGAGGATGTAGTAGAATATTTTGAATCCACTACTGAAATTGGTAGCTTACAATTGGGTAGTTATTCTCTTGAAGTCCTCGCAAGATATTACCAGTTTACTGAAAATGGTAATGCAGAACTATTATTTACCGACACTGGATATGAGTATTTTAATGTTGTAGATCCTGAGCCATTAACGGGACTGTTTGGAAATGTGTGGACAACCAACGATTGGGGAATTGAGATTCCTGTACCAGGAGCTACCATAGAAGCTACATTACACAATGATGAATCTGAACCTGTTTTCTCGACAACAACAAATGAAACGGGGCATTATGAACTGCAACTTGAACATGGCTTTTATATGGTAACATGCTCAAAAGAAGGCTTTATATCACAAACAGTACCCATTGAAATTGGAAATGCTTCAGTTCAAATGGATTTCATGTTACAACATCAACAAGAAACGGTTTGGATTTCAGGAACTGTATTTGGAACCGGTGGGTATGACCCAGACGATCCAAGTGAACCGTCACCTTTATCTGGTTCATTAGTAGAATTACTTGGATTACTTAACGGCGAATGGACTTATATATGGGAAACTGAAACCAATAATATGGGATATTATGAAGTTCCTATAATGGAACTCCCAGCAATTTATGAAGGGCTT
Organism: uncultured bacterium; assembly: GCA_964607375.1. Taxonomy (GTDB): domain Bacteria; phylum Fidelibacterota; class Marinisomatia; order SCGC-AAA003-L08; family JACNLC01; genus JACNLC01. The sequence continues at coordinate 9,599 of CAZSJY010000030.1, read as the reverse complement.
GCGCTTAAAGCATCTGCTGAAGAATATGAACCACAACTTCAAGAAATTACTTTTGATGACATTGAATATCCAATTACTATGGATTTTTATCTCGAACCAATCCTAGAATTTGAAGCACATTTAATGGGGCATGTTTATTCAGTATCAGATGATGCAAATAATACTTTCCCAATTGGTGAAGCACATGTAGAAATATTCAGCGATGAAACATCTGACATTTATGCTGATACTTACACCAACGAAACAGGTTATTATGAATTTGGTGAAATTGCTGGTTCAGCAACTTGGATTAGAGTTAGTGCTTTGGGATACATTACACAAGAAACGGAAATTCCTTTAGTTGATTGTAATTCAGCGAGATGTTGGCCAATTACTATGGATTTTTATCTAGAACCAAATCAAGAAGATTTTGTTCATCTCTTTGGACAAGTTGGTTCTTATTCAGAAAACGGAGATGTTATCCCAATTGAAGGAGCCTACATTGCTGTTCCTCAAGCTGGTAATGCCTTTATTGGAATCACTAACGAAGAGGGTTTTTATGAAATGGAGTTTCCTTGGTTGTGGAATGGACCTATTACCATAATTTGTGAAGCAGAAGGGTATTATGCTCAATCAGTAACAGTTTTCCCGGAAGACAACTCTCTTGAAATTGAACAAAATTTCATACTCGAGCCTTACCAAGAGGGTAATGGTGTTTTAGCTGGTTTTGTTACAGCCCAAACTTCGCCATCTGGACCTGTTTTCCCAGTAGCTGGAGCAGTTATTGGTGCAACACCAACATGGGGACCAGAACCATGGTACCAAACCGAAACCAATGAAATTGGATATTACGAATTGGAACTTTGGGCTAACCAAGCTCCTTGGCAAGTATTCTGTAACTCAGATTACGGTCAGCAAGAAGAATTTGCAGTAATCCAAGCAAATCAAACTACTGAATTAAGTTTTCATTATAATGCTTGGGAACCAACATTTCCTCCACCTTATGATTTAACTGCAACAATTGTAGAAAATAATTACGCTGTTCATCTACAATGGTTTTATGATTACGATTTTCCTGGAAGTGAATTAATGTCTTTCAATGTATATGCAAATCTTGGGGATGATTCAAATATACCTTGGGTGTTAATTGGAACTACTAATGAAACTCACTTTGTACATCCTTTAATGAATCCTGGTGAAGATATTAATGGTGAAATTTGCTACAAAGTTACTGCTGTTGATAGTATAACAGGTACTGAAACTGAACCAAGCAATGTGGCATGTGTTAACCTTGATCCACCTGAAATCCCTACCCCACATGATCTAACTGCCGAATACGACCCTGAGAATGGATCAATGTATGGTTCAGCAATTTTAGATTGGGAATATGATTTCTCCTCTGAAGATCAATTTGTACTATTTACAATCTATCTCTATTACGGCTATAATGATCTAGGCTGGATGGCTGTTGGAGAAACTCACGAAACACATTACACTCATATTTTTGGTGATTTTATTCCACCTCCACAAGAGAGTTGTTTTAAAGTTACTGCTACAATAAATGGTATTGAGTCAAGCGCAAGTAACGAAGCATGTGTTTGGGTTGAACCTCCACCTGAATACAGTGTTTTGTTTGGACATGTAACTGGTGGATCTTGCTGGGAATGTGACGATTGGCACGATTTACAAGGAGCTACAGTTACTGCATATACAGAAAATAGTGATGTGGTTTATGTAACAGAAACCGATGAAGCTGGAAATTATGAACTTGATTTAGCACCTGGATTTTATTCAGTAACTGCAAGTCACACAGGATTCCCATCTCATACAGAAAATATTTATATTGAACCTAACACTGAAAATGAACTCAACTTCATTTTGATAATTGATGATTTTGAATTTACTGACCTGTTTGGAACTGTTGTCTGGCAAACTCCTAATGGTGAAAATCAACCAATTTCTGGGGCTCATATCATTGCTTATCCTGATAGTGTAAATTCAGGATTTGAAACTTATTCTAACGATAACGGTCACTACGCAATGGAAGTAACCGCAAATACGCATTATTTCGTAGTTTGTTCGTTTTCAACTCCTGTAATGGAATGGACACAAACTCAAGAGATTTATGTTGGACATGAACCAGCTGAACTCAATTTTGTATTTGGTGAAGAACCGCAATTTGGACTCTTAACCGGAAATGTTAGAACTGCATGCGATATACCTGAGTGGTGGGAATGTCCACCTATCTTCGGTGCGATAGTGCATATCCATAATCCAATGTTTGAAGCTGAAGTTCTTACAGATTCTATAGGATTTTTCGAAATAATGCTACCACCTGCAGGTGGTTATAGTAGCTATCAATTGCATGTTATGGCAGACGGATTTGTAGATTATTACTATCCTGATTTGATAGAAATCTACCCGGGAGAAGAAACACATGTTGATATAAATTTGACTCCATTTTCTGGCAATGATGGATCTCTTGTTGGTCATGTTTACGAAGAAAATACTGATTTTCCTGTGGGAGGAATTGAGGTTAATTTATACGGAGAAGATAACTGGTGTGGTTACTACACAGTTACAGATGAAAATGGATATTACTTTTTCAATGATGTTTGTTCAGGGCTTTATACGCTCAAAATATTCGCTGAGGGTTATGAAGATTACGAACATGAACATATTATGATATATCCTGGTGAAGAAACCAATTTTGATGTTTTCTTAAATCCAATATCAGATATTCCTGACTGGGAAGTTGATATTCCGGCTTATGAATTCAACATGGCTTTTGCTGGATTATTGTATTTTGATGGCGAGGAATCCTTTGATGAAAATGATTTGTTAGGAGCATTTGTTGGAGACGAATGTCGTGGTCTTGCACAACCTACATTTTTCCCTTTAACTGAAAGATATACTGTAAACTTGATGATTTACAGCAATCTAACAGAAGGAGAAATCGTTTCGTTTAAAGCATTTGATTATAGTGAAAATATCGTTTTTGAAAATGTAACCGAATCACTAGAATTCCAAGCTGACGGAATTGTTGGGAATGACCTTGAACCTTTTGAAGTTCATGCAGTTTCGACTCTGACAATGACAATCGATTTTATAGAAGGTTGGAATTGGTTCTCTATCAATTTGTTTGGTGACGATATGTCGCTAAACACAGTATTGGCTTCTCTTGGTGATAATGCCAGTTTTATCAAAAATCAGGATGGATATGCAAATTACTATGATGACTTTGGTTGGTACGGATTAGAAACTTTTAATGAGCTGAGTATGTATATGATTTTGGTAAATAATTTCTCAGAATTTATATTTAATGGATATCCAATTGATTTGGGTGATAATTATATACCACTTTCAGAGGGATGGAATTGGATTAGTTATTTACCTCAATACTCTTTAGATATTAATGTAGCTCTTTCAAGTATTGAACCAAATGGAATATTCATCAAAAACCAATTTGCCTATGCAAACTACTACGATGATTTTGGTTGGTATGGATTTGAAATTATGGAACCGAGCAACGGATATATGTTGTTGATGGAAGACGAAGATCAGCTTGCTTATACTGTTCCGGTTCCTGTGTTAGATTTACCAAAAGAGAGTTCTTTGGATTTTGAAAGATGGAATGTAAATCCACATAAGTTCGAATACAATATGGCATTGACTTGTAGTGTTCCAGAATATGGCAATTTTGTGATTGCTACTTTCTCAGGAAATGAGATTCGTGGTGTTGCACAACCAACTTACTTCCCACCGAATATGAACAATACAGTAAATCTGACTGTTTATGGAAACTCAACTGGAGAAGAGCTTACTTTTAAATTGTTGGATGAAAATACATTTGAAGTTCTTGATATTCTAGAAACTATAGAGTTTGAAGTAAATGGTATAATTGGTGATGATTTTGATCCGATTTTACTTAGAGTCGCCCCTGAAACTCCTAGTGATTTTGTATTACATCAAAACTATCCAAACCCATTTAATCCGACAACCACAATTAGCTATTATCTCCCAACGGATTCAGAAGTATCCGTTATAGTTTATGATGTTCAGGGAAGAGTAATAACAAGTCTTGTGGAATCAGCTCATCAAACTACTGGTTATCAATCTACTGTATGGGATGCAAATGGTTTTTCAAGTGGGTTGTATATTGTATCAGTTGAATCTGAAAGATATTCATCAACGCAAAAGGTATTGTTGATGAAATAACTTTTAAAATATTATTTTTCAAAAAGGGGCAATAACTTGCCCCTTTTTTTATAGTCGGTAATCCCTTAGGTAACTGCCTAATACTCCGCTCTACCCCCCCCAAGTCGTTATTAAACAGTATGTTAGGAAGACTTTTGAATTTTGCAACAATTTTAATAATTTTTGATTATTATTAGCTTTCGTAATAGTATTCGTAAGTCTTTCAATGTAATATTAGGCGTCCTTAGATAGTTCCTTATTTACACTCCTTCAAAGTAACGCCAATCGGGGTCTACATGGGACGGCTGTGTAGACCCCGATTTTTTAAACTTTCTTTCCGATATTACTCTCACTAACATTAAATTAAAATATGGTCAGGTTGCATCAAAATATATTAATCAAAGCAAATAAAGAAATTGTTTGGTCATTTATGTCTGATTTTTCTCGGAGCTTGTCATATAATCGATTTCATAGTGAAATTGAAATTCCAAATACAATAACCTTAAAAATAGGTGATTCATTTACAATTCAACATCGTTTCCTGTTTCTAAAACATCAAATGACTGTTAGTTTGCTTAACTGGACTCCGAAAGATTCGTTCACGCTGGCAGAAAGTGAGGTGAAAGGAAAGTTCTGCTTTAACCATAAAATTACTTTTGTTATTCACGAAAAAGGCGAAGCGACAAATCTACAATATTTATTAGAGAGTATTTCTGGTAACTCTATGATTGATATTCTTTGGAAACCATTCGTAAAAGTTGCAATGATAGAAGAACTAATGAGAATAAAAACTGCCATTGAATCTTCAGTAACAACTCACTCACAAAGCTTTGAGCCAATATAAGAAGTAATCTTATTCGCTTGTTAACTAATAACAAAAGTAAATAAGTTTTGACATGGTTTGTAGAACAATTATATTATTCAGTTATATCTTATTTTTGTCATGTGCATTTGATAATCCGAACGATTACTATGATCAAGAGATCGGTTTTAATATCGCTCCATTCGGGACTGAATTAACCTTAGATATTCTAACTTGGAACCTCCAGAATTTCCCAAAAGAATACAGCACCACTACAGATTATCTTTCACAGATTATTTACGAACTTGATGTTGATATTTTAGCTCTACAGGAAATTGAAAGTAGTTCGTATTTCTACCAACTCATTGATGAAATTAATAAAATAGATTCTCTAAATAACTGGACAGGATATCATTCTCCTTCTGGTGGTGGTTGGAATCTTTCATATTTATACAATCCTAGTGAAATTGAAATACTAAGTATTTTTGAGATATATAATGACAATTCTTGGGCTTTTCCTCGTCCTCCGCTTGTTTTAAAAATAGAGTACAATTCTGAAACTATCCACATAATAAATAATCACTTTAAGGCATACAGTGGTTCTGAAAATGAAGAAAGACGCAGAGAAGCTTGTCAATTACTTCAATCCTACATCGATTCTACTTTACCAAATGAAAATGTAATTTTGCTAGGAGATTTAAATGACGAAATTCAAGAGCCGGAAGAGTTAAATGTATTTTGGAATTTTGTCGAAGATTCAGAAAACTTTCAGTTTGCTGATATGGAGATAGCTGAAAGTAGTTCAGCTAATTGGTCTTATCCCACTTGGCCAAGCCATATTGATCATATTTTAATCACAAATGAATTATTCGATGAATTTGAAAACAATCACTCTGATATCAAAACTATTAAAATTGATCAGTATATGGAAAGCTGGATTGAATACGAATCAAATATATCTGATCATCGTCCTGTTGCATTAAAATTGAAATTTATTAGCCTATAATTTATTTAAAACCGATTTGTAAAATTCTTTATCTTTTGGGTGAGTAAGTAATTCTTCCACATCGTCCTTTTTTACCCATCGTGCTTCTGGATTGTCAAGGTCTTGTGGGTTTAATTCAATCTGCTTTGTTTTAAACAGAAACATATACATCGTTTTAAATTCAGAAAAATCATCGTTGCCATCTAATCCGATTCTGTATCTCTGATATGAGCCCAACTCTTTTATAAGTTCAAGCTCAGAGACTCCCGATTCTTCATAAATTTCTCGTTGTGCAGTTTGAATTTTACTTTCACCATCGTCTATATGGCCTTTAGGTAATGACCACGAAGTAGCGTGTTGACTAACAACTAAAATTTCTCTTTGTGGATTAAGCACAACCCCACCAGCACTGAAAGTTTTTTGTGGTGGCTTTCTATTCATTGTTTAGAACAAATTCAATTATCTGTTTGGCTATTCTGTCTTTTCGATTTTTCTCTAAATCAATTTGCTTGCCATTTTGCGAGAAAACAGTAACTCTGTTGGTAGATGAATCAAATCCTGCTCCTTCTTCATTTGCATAATTCAAGACTATGAAATCAGCTCCTTTTTCATCCAATTTTCTGAGTGCTTCCTCCATACCGTTCTCTGTTTCGAGTGCAAACGCTATAATTTTTCCTTTTACTTTTCCTTTGATTGATTTAAGAATATCTGGTGCAGGAATCAATTCTAACTTGATTGATTTGTCATTTCTCTTAATTTTTTGAGATTTATCTTCTGCAAATTTGAAATCTGATACAGCGGCTACCATAAACAAATAATCAATCTTTTTGTTTGATATGATATGTTCTACTGATTGTAGCATTTCATCAGCAGTTTCTACTTTGATATTATCTACCTCTGGAACAGTTGATATATGCACCGGACCTGAGATAAGTGATACTTTAGCACCCATATCTCTAACAATTTCTGCTATGGAATACCCCATTTTCCCGCTTGAGCGATTGGAGATAAATCTTACGGGATCAATGGCTTCTCTTGTTGGCCCGGCTGTTACCAATACTTGCTTTCCTACGAGGGGTTGTGGAATTTTAAACAAATCTCTAATTCCATTCATTATGTCCGATATTTCTGGTAATCGCCCTTCGCCCTCGTGCAGACTTGCTAATACACCAACCTCCGGATTGAGCACGAGTTTCCCACGATTTCTTAATTTATCAACAGCATCTATGGTTGCGGGATTTTGCCACATTCTGTAATTCATTGCTGGAGCAAATAGTGTGGGTTGTTCGCAAACTGATAGCGTAGTTGAAACCAAATCATCTGCTACACCAGAAGCTACTTTTCCTAAAATATTCGCAGTTGCTGGAATAACCAAAATCGCATCCATATTTAGTGCAAATTCTATGTGCTCCAATCCAGCTTTTGGTGTATCTGGAAACATATCCGTTAATACTTCGTTGTTCGTCAGCGCGGAAAAAGTTGCTTTTCCAATAAATTCCTGTGCGGATTTTGTCATCATAACCTGAACTTCGGCTTGTTCTTTTCGCAAGATACGGATAATTTCACACGCCTTGTAAGCAGCAATTGAGCCGGTTACAATTATCAAAAATTTCTTATTTTGTAAACTCATAATCTGTCCTCTTAGTAAAACAATTATTTATTTAACAAATCTTGCAATTTTCCGTTTTGGTGAAGAGTTATTAAATCTGTATATCCACCAATTGGTTTATCATTAATTACAATCTGCGGAACTGATGAACCTCCTGTGATTTTCACCAAATCCTGCCGACTTATTTCTTCTTGTTCGATATTAATTTCCTCATATTCCATATTTTTATCAGCAAAAAACTGCTTTGCATTTTTGCAATATGGACACCATTCTGTTGAGTATATTTTAATCAATTGAATCCTTTCATTATTGTTTAACAGTGGAGAAACTCCCTTGTTCAGTTTCTCTTTTTACTTGCCCCTTAATCCCTAAAGCCTTCTCACTTAACCAATAACCATCATTTTATTATCAATAATTTGTAACAAAAGTGATGCTCCAACTAACATTGCGTCTTCTTCAAAATTGAAGTGCGGACTATGGTGAGGGATTTCTTCCGGTTTTAGATTTGTTGGTAACGACCCAATAAATCCATAACTCGCTGGGATTTTTTGTCCAAAGTAGCTAAAATCTTCTCCACCCATTGACAAAAACGGTTTACATACACCTTCCCCCACAATCTTTTCTGCTGATGTTTTCATAGTTTCTGTTGGATTTGGATGATTTATAGTGGGTGGGTAGCCGTCTCTGTATTCAAAATCAATTTCTGCACCAAATGCTTTGGCGGTTCCGTCAATAATTTCTTGCATCCTTTGTTTTATCATATTTCGGTTTTCTTTAGTATAAGCTCGAGTGGTCCCCTCTAAATGAACAGACTCTGTGATGATATTAAAATTGCTTCCACCCTCAATTTTTCCAACGGTTACAACAGTGTTTTCAAGTGGATTTGTGTTTCTGCTGACGATGGTTTGAAGTGTATTGATAAGATGAGATGCTACAACAATTGCATCAACTGTACCTTGTGGAGTTGCACCGTGACCGCCTATCCCCTTTATGTCAATTTTGAATCCATCTGCTGCTGCCATTACCGGACCGTGCTGAATACCTATTGTTCCAAAATCTTGATAATTCCATAAATGAATACCGTAGATTTCATCAACTCCATTTAGACAACCATCCTCAATCATCAATTTAGCTCCACCTTCACCCTCTTCAGCTGGTTGAAAAATAAGCTTAACAGTTCCTTTTATGATCTCTTTCTTCTGCACTAATACCTCTGCAACACCCAACAACATTGCAATATGGCCGTCGTGTCCACACGCGTGCATTACTCCATCTTTTACCGATTTATAAGGAATATCAGTTGTTTCTTGAATTGGAAGTGCGTCCATATCAGCACGCAACGCAATAGTTTGACCTGGATTTGCACCATTTATAGTCCCTACAACACCGGTTTTCCCAATGTTAGTTTGGTTATCAATTCCCATTTCTGTTAATCGGTTTGCAATTAGTTCTGCTGTGCGAAATTCTTGAAATCCCAACTCTGGGTGTTGGTGTATATCGCGTCGAGTAGAAATGATTGTCTGAGCAATATCCTCAATTTCTTTTCTAATATGTATATTTTTATTCAACTCCTGAAAAACTCCCTGATGTTCTATCCAAAAGTTACGATATTGTTGTGTTTGGATGAAACAACATTGAGAAGCAATGTGCTATTGGCAGTTGGCTTTTAGCTTGTCTGAATTATTCGTCAAGCAGCCGAGTCTTCGACAGATTAGACTGATTAACAGATTACCCTGATTGTATAACGGTGAAATCTGTGTAATCCAATAATCTACAATTTTCAATCTTTAATTATAAATTGGAAACTCCATTACACCAAAAGTCCCTTCTTCTCCGTAACAAAATCTGTTTGTTTGAGTTTTATATTTATCTCTAAATTTTGTATGATGAACGCACAAGAAACAGAAATTAACAATATGTCGAAAAACAATGTCAAGGGGCCAATAATTTCATTATGGTTAAAAAAACATTAAATAAAAATTTACATCAAGCGAAGTCCAACAAAAAAGATGAGTTTTATACTCAAC
>CAZSJY010000029.1:0-22758 GCA_964607375.1 uncultured bacterium | reverse complement strand
TGTTTACATGGGGCTTTGTTCTTTCAAATTTCTGCTTAGACATGGATTTACCTCCTTTTAAGATACTTTTCCGTAAAACTTTTCAATAATTCTTTCTTGGATTGACGCAGGTGTTTGAGCATAATGACAAAATTGCAATGTAAAAACAGCTCTACCCTGTGTCATTGATCTAAGTTCAGTAGCATAACCGAACATCTCAGATAAAGGAACCACAGCATTCAAAATCTGAGCATCTTTTCTTTGATCCATTCCTTTGATACTTCCTCTTCTCGAAGTAATATCACCCATAACTGATCCTAAATAATCCTCAGGAACAATTACTTCAAGAGCCATCATTGGCTCCAATAAAGCAGGATCAGCTTTTTTTGCTGCTTCTTGAAATGCCATTGATCCAGCTATTTTAAACGACATTTCACTAGAATCAACTTCGTGAAATGAACCAAATGTGAGTGTAACTTTTATATCCTCTAATGGATAACCTACAAGAACACCATTTTTCATAGCATCCTTTATTCCTGATTCAACAGATGGAATATATTCTCGTGGAATAACACCACCTACAATCTTATTAACAAATTCAAATCCTTTGCCTTGTTCATTAGGTTCAACTGTTATCACAACATGACCATACTGACCACGACCACCAGTTTGTCTTGCAAATTTTGTGTCTTGTTCAACACTTTTAGTGATGGTTTCTTTATAAGCAACCTGTGGAGATCCGATCCGAACATCAACATTAAACTCTCTTTTAAGTCTATCAACTATTATCTCTAAATGCAATTCTCCCATCCCAGAAATAATAGTTTGACCTGTATCCTCATCCGTATTGACTTGAAATGTAGGATCTTCTTCTGCAAGTTTCACAAGAGCTGAAGATAAATTTTCCTGATCTTTTTTTGAAGCAGGTTCAACTGCAATTGAAATTACTGGTAAAGGAAACTCCATAGTTTCCAATAAAATCGGATTTTTGACAGAACATAAAGTGTGACCTGTTTTTGTGTTTTTAAGGCCAACAACAGCAGCTATCTCACCTGCTGTAATCTTTGTTCGTTCTTCTCGTTTATCTGCGTGCATTAATAGAAGTCGACCAACACGCTCTTTTTTGCCAGAGTTTGGATTTAAAATATGTTCCCCGACTGACACAGAACCTGAATACACTCTGAAAAATGTAAGTCGACCAACATACGGATCTGTCATAATTTTAAATGCTAATGCAGAAAATGGATCATCATCTTTTGGTTTGCGTTTTAATTCTTTTTCAGATTTTTTAACATCTGTACCAACTACACCACCAACATCGACCGGTGATGGTAAATAATCAACAACTCCATCAAGCATCCTTTGAACGCCTTTGTTCCTAAAGGCTGACCCACATAAAGTTGGGATCATAGATCCATCAATACATGCTTTACGAATTGCTGCCTTAACTTCATCTGCATGTAACTCTTCGTCGGAAAGGAACTTGTCCATCAGATTTTCATCATAAGATGCTACTTCTTCCATAAGACGATGTCGCCATTTTGCAGCATCTTCTTTAAGATCCTTTGGAATTTCATGGTATTCAAAATTAGAACCATCGTCTGTTGTATAAATGATAGCTTCATTTTTGACTAGGTCAATTAGTCCGGCAAACATATCACCAGCACCAATTGGCAGGACTACAGGAACCGGATTTGCACCAAGTCTTGCTTTCAACATTTCAAGTACATTATAAAAATCTGCACCTGTTCTATCCATTTTATTTACAAACGCAATTCTAGGTACATTATATTTATCTGCTTGACGCCAGACTGTTTCGGATTGTGGTTCAACACCACCAACAGCACAAAATAATGCAATTGCACCATCAAGCACTCTCAATGAACGCTCCACTTCAATTGTAAAATCTACATGGCCTGGAGTATCAATGATATTAACACGATTACCCTTCCAAAAAGTTGTTGTTGCAGCTGATGTTATTGTAATACCTCTTTCTTTTTCCTGAGCCATCCAATCCATTGTAGCTGCACCTTCGTGTACTTCACCCATTCGATGCGTACGACCAGTATAATACAGAACTCGTTCCGTAGTCGTAGTTTTACCAGCATCTATATGAGCCATAATGCCGATATTTCTTACATGTTTAAGTGAAGTATGTTGCATATTTCTCTATCTAAACCGCCCAAAATGTGCAAATGCTTTATTTGCTTCTGCCATTTTGTGTGTATCTTCTTTCTTTTTAATAGATCCACCATCATTATTTGCTGCAGCAATTAATTCAGCAGAAAGACGATCAGCCATCGTCCTCCCTTTACGAGAACGAGAATAACCTAATAGCCATCTCATAGCTAAAGCCATTCTACGCTTATCAGAAATTTCAGTAGGTACTTGATATGTAGCACCACCAATTCTCTTTGATTTTACCTCGAGTATGGGAGCAACATTATCTAAAGCTTTTTTGAAAAGTTCTAAACCGTCTGTTTTCTCTTTTTCTTTAATGATATCTATTGCTCTATAAAAAATCTTTTCAGCAACACTTTTTTTGCCTCGTTCCATTAAATTATTTATGAACTTTGCAACAACAATGTCACCATATACCGGATCCGGTAATATTTCTCTTTTTTCTGGTCTTCTTCTACGCATAAAAAATCAAATCCCTGATATTATTTCGGTTTCTTTGCACCATAACGTGATCGACTTGTTCTTCTTCCTTCAACTCCTGATGGGTCTAAGACACCACGAACAACATGATATCGAACACCCGGTAAATCCTTTACTCTTCCACCTTCAATTAAAACAATTGAGTGTTCCTGCAAATTGTGTCCTTCACCAGGAATATATGCATTAACCTCAAATCCATTTGATAATCGAACACGAGCAACTTTACGAAGAGCTGAATTCGGTTTCTTAGGTGTAGTTGTATATACACGAGTGCAAACACCCCGCTTTTGAGGGCAACCCTTCAAAGCAGGTACTTTGTTTTTCTTAGTTTGTGTTTTTCTACCTTTTCTTACTAATTGATTAATCGTTGGCATTTCAACTCCAATAAAGCCTAATAAAATACAAGTTTTTCAATTTTCAAAACAACAAGAATATTATGTTTCATTCATTGTTTTTATATCTTGACCTACATCAACTTCGGTAGTAATCTCTTCTTCATTAGCAACTTCAGTTTCTTCTTTTATTCTTTTTGTCAAGATATCTCTGTTTTTATCAGCTCCTGTACCCGCAGGTATCAGTCGCCCAATTATTACATTTTCTTTTAAACCATGAAGATAATCTGTTTTACCTTCAACAGCAGCATCTGTCAGAACACGTGTGGTTTCTTGGAATGAAGCTGCGGAAATAAAACTATCTGTATTAAGTGATGCTCTTGTAATTCCTAATAGTAAATGTTTAAAAGTAGCTGGATTAGCTTTCTTATACTTTATCTGTTTTTTACCTGCTTCTTTTAATTCTTTATTAGCATCCTTAATGTTTTCTTTATCCACTACATCTTTTATTTCGTAATCAGAATCACCAGCATCTGTCACAACAACTTTCTTTGCAATTTGCTTGTTGATGTTTAGTAAAGTGAATTTATTTACCCTATCTTGAGGAAGGTAATTAGTATCTCCAGAATCATCAACTTCTACCTTTTGTATCATCTGTCTGACAATTATTTCAATGTGTTTGTCGTTAATAGTAACACCTTGAAGTCTATAAACTTCTTGAATGGAATTAACTAAATATTCTTGTACTTTTACTGGACCACGAATTGACAAAATATCTTGTGGAGAAATAGAACCCTCGCAAAGTCTATCTCCAGCAAACACCAAATCACCATCGTGGACAATTACATGCCTACCATAAGGAATCTTATAAGTTTTTTTGTCAATTTTTTCTTCACCACCAATAACCAATATTTCGCGAATACCTCGTTTAATTGAGCCGTATTTAACTCGACCATCAATTTCAGTAACGACAGCAGGTTCTGAAGGTTGGCGAGCTTCAAATAATTCTGCAATTCGCGGTAAACCACCTGTAATATCACGGGTTTTTCCTACATCTCTAGGAATTTTAACAAGAATATCACCAGCTTTTACTCTATTGCCATTACGAACAACAACAGTAGCTTTAACTGGTAAAATGCTTGCTCCACCAAGGGCTACTTCACCTGATTCTGTTTCAATTTCTATATGAGGAGATAGATTTCTGTTTTTGGATTCTGTGATAACAATCATTTTTTTGCCACCCTCTACAGCTTCCTCAACATACGTTTCACTTTCTATCATATCTCGGAAGTTAACAACTCCTGAAGTTCTAGCCATAATAACATCTGTATAAGGATCCCAACTAAATAAAGCTTGCCCACCTTTAACTTTTTGGCCATCTTCTACAAGAACTCTTGCGCCGTATGGTACATTATAGGAAGAAAGAACTCTATCACTTTTATCTAATACATCAATTTTACCATTTCTGACAATAGCAACATTTATCAACTCTCCAGAATCGTCTTCTCTTTCAATCAACTTAATATATTCGTTGAATTTAATCTTACCTGCTCTTTTTGTTGTCATCTTGGATTGTTCAATAATCCTTGATGCAGTACCACCAATGTGGAATGTTCTAAGTGTTAACTGTGTACCTGGCTCACCGATCGATTGAGCAGCCATAATACCAACCGCATCTCCAATTAGAGCTTCTCTGTTAGAAGCTAAATTTAAACCATAACACTTTTTGCAAATCCCTTTTTCTGATTCACAGGTTAAAGCTGAACGAGCCTTAACTTGGTACACATTACTTTTTTCAATCTTACTGATTATTTTGTTATCAATTATTGTGTTTGCATCGGAAATAACAGCTCCATCTACAGGATCAACAATTTGTTCAAGTGTAGTTCGTCCGAAAATTCTATCAATCAAAGGTTCAATAATTTCTTCACCTTCTTTTAAGTCTTCAAAGACCATTCCTTGAATTGTTCCACAATCATCGTGAAAGACAGTGACATCTTGAGCAACATCAACCAATCTTCTAGTTAAATAACCTGCGTCAGCTGTTTTTAGTGCAGTATCTGCTAGACCCTTACGAGCACCATGAGTAGAAATAAAATATTCAAATACTGATAAACCCTCTTTAAAGTTTGATGTAATTGGGTTTTCAATAATCTCACCAGAGGAACCCTTTAAGCTCTTCTTTGGTTTCGCCATCAAACCACGCATACCAGCCAACTGTTTAATCTGGTCTTGACTTCCTCGGGCACCTGAGTCTGCCATCATAAATAGTGGATTAAATCCCTGTCTGTCATTCTCTAATTCAACAAACATTTCTCTAGCAACTTCTTGTGTAGCAAAAGTCCACACATCAATCACCTTATTATACCTTTCACCCTCAGTCAAGATTTGTCGGTCATACTTTCCTTGAATATCTGTTACCTCTGATTCAGCATTTCCGATTATATCAGTTTTTTTCTGAGGAATTAGAATATCTTCTATTGCGATAGAAGCTCCACTCAAATATGCAAATTTGAAACCCATATCTTTGAGTCTATCCAAAAACGCTACAGTTTTATAATTACCTGTATTTTTGTAGCAAAATCCGACAATATTTTCGAGTCTTTTTTTGGTAATTATCTCATTGAAGTAGTCTACATTTTCAGGCAAAATTCCATTGAATAAAATTCTACCGATTGTTGTGTTTTTGACCCACTTATCACCATCTCGATAATCAACAATTGCATGCAAATCAATTTCATTATTTTCTAAAGCAAGTCTAGCCTCTTGCAATGATGATATTCTTGATCCTTCACCTTTTGATCCCTTTTTAGGTCTAGTGAGATAATATGAACCTAAAACCATATCTTGTGATGGTATTGAAATAGGTTTACCATTAGCAGGATGAAGAATGTTATGGCTTGACAGCATAAGCAACCATGCTTCCATTTGAGCTTCCTCTGATAATGGAACATGAACAGCCATTTGGTCACCGTCAAAATCCGCATTAAATGCAGAACAAACCAATGGATGTAAGCGGATAGCACGACCATCTACAAGAACAGGTTGAAATGCTTGAACACCCAGCCTATGTAGTGTAGGTGCTCGATTCAATAAAACAGGATGATCCTTAACAACATATTCCAAAACTGCATATACTTCGGGTGCGTCTCTATCAATCAACATTTTCGCACTCCGTGGAGTCCTTGTATAACCTCTTTCAATAAGTTGTCTAACAATCTGAGGTTTGAATAATTCCATCGCCATTTTCTTAGGTAAACCGCACTCGTGAAGTTGAAGCTCTGGTCCAACAACAATAACTGAACGCCCTGAGTAATCCACTCGTTTACCTAGTAGGTTCTGCCTAAAACGACCTTGCTTGCCTTTTAAAGAATCACTCAATGATTTTAGAGGTCTTCTTGTTCCACTTCTAACTGCTGCTTGCAAGCGACTATTATCTAGTAACGCATCAACAGCTTCTTGAAGCATTCTTTTTTCGTTCCGCAATATAACATCAGGAGCTTTGATCTCCATCAACTGTTTTAATCTGTTATTTCTAATAATAACTCTACGGTATAAATCATTCAAATCAGAAGCAGCAAAGCGACCACCATCCAATGGAACTAATGGTCTTAACTCAGGTGGAATGACAGGCAAAATATTAATTACCATCCATTCGGGTTTATTTACTACTTTTCTTTCAATTCTTAAATCAAACTTTTTAAGAATTCTTAGTCGTTTTAGTGCATCTTCTTTTTTCTGAACAGATTTCTTGCCAGATTTTACAAATTCAGTAAGTTCATTTATTGTTTGTTCAACATTTAAATTTTGGAGTAATAGTTGAATTGCTTCACCACCCATGAAAGCTGAAAAATAGTTATCATTATCAATGTCATCTTCAGATACACTTTCACTATCGATACCAAATTCATCTTCAAGGTCTAGGTATTCAATCTCATCAATCAATTCTCCATATTTTCTTCCTGAAGCTCCAGGATTGATAACAACATATTTTTCATAATATGCAATTGATTCAAGTTGTTTCGTTGTATAGCCAAGAAGATAACTTATTTTACTAGGAATTGAACGTAAAAACCAAATATGAACAACTGGGACAGAAAGAGCAATGTGTCCAATTCTCTCTCTTCGGACAGTTTTTCTAGTTACTTCAACACCACAACGATCACATATAATTCCTCTATATCTAATTCTCTTGTATTTACCACAATGACATTCCCAATCCTTAACCGGACCGAATATTTTTTCACAGAACAAACCATCTTTTTCAGGTTTATATGATCTGTAATTTATTGTTTCTGGTTTGATTACTTCGCCATGTGATCTCTCCAGTATTTCTTCAGGAGAAAGCAAACCAACAGTAATTGACCTAAAACTATTTGTATTTTTGCTAGGAGTATTTGAAAAGAACACTATTTTTCCCTCCGAAAATAATTAATCCAAGACAACATTTAAACCTAAACCTTCCAGTTCTTTAACAAGAACATTAAATGATTCAGGAATACTTGGGCTTGGTGTATTTTCACCTCTAACTAAAGAATTATACAGTTTCGAACGACCCTCGACATCATCAGATTTATAAGTTAGTATTTCCTGAAGTGTATGAGCAGCACCGTAGGCTTCCAATGCCCATACTTCCATTTCTCCAAATCTTTGACCACCTGATTGGGCTTTACCACCAAGAGGTTGTTGGGTTATAAGAGAATATGGACCAGTTGATCTAGCATGCATTTTATCATCAACCTGATGTGATAGTTTCAACATGTAAATTGTACCTACAGCAACTTTACTGTCAATTTTATCACCAGTTCTTCCATCCCAAAGATCTACTTTTCCAGTTTCTGTGAGTCCTGCTTTCTTCAATTCACCTTTAACATCACTTATGGAAGCACCATCAAAAACAGGTGTTGCGTAGTGTTTACCTAATACTTCTCCTGCCCAACCTAGCATAGTTTCATATAACTGGCCTAAGTTCATACGTGATGGAAC
Source organism: uncultured bacterium (assembly GCA_964607375.1). Classification (GTDB taxonomy): domain Bacteria; phylum Fidelibacterota; class Marinisomatia; order SCGC-AAA003-L08; family JACNLC01; genus JACNLC01. The sequence goes on along the minus strand of CAZSJY010000029.1, from coordinate 14,800 downwards.
ACCAAGAGGATTAAGGATAATATCCACAGGAGTACCGTCGTCCATAAAAGGCATATCCTCTTCTGGTACAATTATTGACACAATACCTTTATTTCCATGGCGGCCAGCCATTTTATCACCAACTGAAATTTTCCTTTTTTTGGCGATGTAAACTTTTGCCAGTTTCATAACTCCCTGCTGAAGGTCATCACCAACTTTTAGTTTGAATACATCCTTCTCAAGAGTTTCTTCAAGTTGTCTCAAATTTCTGTGATAATTTTCCCATATTTTGAGAATATTTCTCCAAACCAATGGGTTTTCTACCCAAGGAGATTTTAGAGATAATCTTTCAAAATCTAATTTATCGACTCTTTGTTTTGTTAAGAGTGTTTTAGCTTTGATTATTGTTTTATTGTCGTTAGAATCTCGAACACCTCCACAAGTTTTGTCAATTAACTCAACAGCAAGCAGTTCATTTCGCTTATTCATTAATTCTACACGCTGAACACGAGCATTTTTCTGAAGATCACGAATCTGCCGTTTTTCATCTGCTCTAACTGCTAAGCTTTTGCGTTCAAATAATTGAGTTTCAACTACTGTTCCAAAAACTCCAGAGTCGCAACGTTTTGAGGCATCTTTCACATCACCTGCTTTATCGCCAAATATCGCTCTAAGCAACTTCTCTTCAGGAGTAGGGTCAGTTTCACCTTTGGGAGTAACCTTACCTACTAAAATATCACCAGGTATAACCTCAGCACCTTCACGAATTAGACCTCTTTCGTCTAAGTTTCTTGTAGCTTCTTCACTAACATTTGGTATTTCAGCAGTTAACTCTTCTTCACCTCGTTTTGTATCGCGAATTTCTACTTCAAATTCTTTCATATGAATGGAAGTAAAAAAGTCTTCTTTAACCAACTTTTCGCTTATAATGATAGCATCTTCGAAGTTGTATCCACGCCAAGGCATAAATGCTACTTTCAGATTTCGTCCAAGCGCTAACTCACCAAATTGAGTTGAAGCTCCGTCAGCTAAGCAATCACCAACTTCAACTTTATCTCCAGGTAACACAAGAGGTTTTTGATTAATACAAGTATTTTGATTTGTTCTTAAAAACTTGTTTAGCTTATAAGTTTTTACATTTTCTTGAGGAACCAGAGAGAGTGTTTCGTCCCTAACTGGTACACGAATTTTGATTTCATCAGTTTTTACAGATTCAACTACACCGGAAACGTTGGAGTAAATTGCAGACCTAGAATCTTTAGCAACAACTCGTTCCATACCAGTTCCTACTATTGGAACATGTGGACGTAACAGAGGAACTGCTTGACGCATCATGTTTGAACCCATTAGTGCTCTGTTAGCATCATCGTGTTCAAGAAATGGTATGATTGATGCAGAAATACTAACAATTTGGTCAGTCGCTACATCCATATACTCTACTTGATCAGATTGGATAATTGGAAAATTCTCACCCTTACGAGCTCTAAGAGTTTCTTCTTGGAATTTTTCTTTCTTGATGTTTTCTCTAGCTTGAGCAATATAAACCCTATCTTCATCATCCGCTGACAAGTATTCAATTTTGTCGGTAATTTTGTAGGATCCATCTTTACTGTGAATGATTTTTCTGTAGGGTGATTCAATAAATCCAAGTTTATTTACTATACCATGTGTTGCTAAAGAACTTATCAATCCAATGTTTGGACCTTCTGGAGTTTCAATTGGACATAAACGACCATAATGAGTATAATGAACATCACGAACTTCAAATCCTGCACGTTCACGAGTTAGTCCACCAGGACCCAATGATGACATTCTTCGTTTGTGTGTAATTTCAGAAAGTGGATTGGTCTGATCCATAAACTGAGATAATTGACTTGTTCCAAAAAATGTGTTCAGTACAGATGTTACAATCTTAGAATTCACCAAATCCTGAGGTGTTAAACTCTCAGCTTCTCGTTGATTCATTCGTTCTCTGATTGTTCTTTGCATTCTACTCAATGCAATACTAAATTGATTTTGCAACTGTTCACCAACAGTTCTGACTCGACGATTCCCTAAATGATCAATATCATCTGATCCTCTTTCGCCCTTTCGCATACTAATAAGATATTTAAAAAGGGCAATAAAATCATCGCGAGTTAATACAGGTTCATCTACAGGAGCATTCAAATTAAACTTTTTGTTAATCCTGTATCTTCCAACTTGACCAAGATCGTACTTTTTAGTAGAGAAAAACATCTTTTCAATAAACTTCTTAGCAATATCTACAGTTGGTGCTTCCCCTGAACGCAAATGTTGATACAATAGCAAAAGAGCTTCTTCTGTATTTGATGTTGGATCTTTTTCCATTGTATTCAGAAACATCGTTGCTTCTAAATCATCTGGTTTTTTAATAACTTCTATCGATTCAACACCTAAAGCTTTCCATTTATCTAGATTTTTCTCAGTGATTTCGATACCTTCATCAGCGATGATCTCACCTGTTTTCTTATCAACAATATCTTCAATTAGAGTTTTCCCAATCAACATTTTTGATTTTGTAGTAGATACAGATTTCGTTAATCCAAAAATGTTCAATATATCCTTGTTAGAAGAGTATCCTATAGCTCTGAGTAATAGAGTTGCTGGGAACTTTCTTCTACGATCAATAATTGCGTAAATACAATCATATATATCAGTAGTAAAATCTACCCAAGAACCTCTGAAAGGAATTACTCTGGCTTTGTAAATTTTAGTACCATTAGGGTGAAAACTTTGATCAAAGAACACACCTGGAGAACGCTGCAGTTGGCTTACAATGACTCGTTCGGCACCATTTATAATAAATGTACCTCTATCTGTCATATAGGGAATATTACCAAAAAAGACTTCCTGTTCAATATTTTGAACATATTTTGATCTGTCATTTTCATCGGTAATATGTAGTACAAACCGAACCTTCAGCGGAACATGGTGAGATATTCTACGCTCTAAACATTCCTTTACAGAATATTTAGGTAATCCTAAATAATAGTATTTGTATTTAAGTTCGTAGTTCTTATGATTATCTTCTACAGGAAACATAGTACGGAACACCGCTTCTAGTCCCTTATTGGTTCGTTTTTCCGGAAGAATATCTTCTTGAAGAAATTCTTCATATGACTGCAACTGTATATCCAAAAGATCTGGAATATCAGTTACTTTATCAATTCTAGAAAAACTAAACCGTTCGATATAACGGTCAGATTTCACGCTCAAAGTGAACCCCTCCTTAAGTTAAATTAAAGATAAACGGGTATTATGTATCGAGATACTAATGTTACTAAAGTAAATGAAATTACTTAAGTACTACAGTTGCACCAGCTTCTTCAAGCTTAGCTTTTACAGATTCAGCTTCATCTTTAGCAACTGCTTCTTTAATTTTAGCAGGTATTGCTTCAACTAAATCTTTAGCTTCTTTCAAGCCTAGTGTTGTCAATTCACGAACTGCTTTAATAACATTGATTTTCTTTTCACCAAAAGATTCCATTACTACATCGAATTCAGTTTTTTCTTCAGCAGCAACCTCTCCACCACCAACTGGAGCTGCTGCTACAGCTACTGGAGCTGCTGCGGTTACGCCAAACTTGTCTTCGATTTCAGAGATCAATTCTGAGATCTCTATCATTGTTGCACTTTCAAGATAATTTAATACATCTGCTTTCTTGACTTCAGCCATCTTTTACTTCTCCTGAACTTATTTATTAAGATTTCTTTTCTTTCAAACTATTTAACACTCCTACAAAGTTGGTCATGACACTATTTAGTGTAGAAGACAACTTTGTCATTGGTTGATTCAAGCAACCAATAAACTGAGAAATCAGTTCTTCACGTGTTGGAAGATCTGCTAATTCTTTAAATCTATCAGCATCAAACTGCTTACCTTCAAATAAAATTCCAACAATATCAATAGGATTCTTATCTTTATACTTTTTCCCAAATTCCTTTAAAACACGAGCAGGAGATGAAGGATCTTCTTTTGAGTAAGCAATTCCTATCTGTCCTTGTAGAATTTCATCTAAACCATCGTATCCTGCGTTTTTAGCAGCAATATTAGTAAGTGTATTTTTAGTAACAAAATACTCAACATCTTTCTCGCGAAACATATCTCGCAATTCAGTTGCTTGAGCAACATTCAAACCTGAATAATTTGTAAAGTAAATACCTACTGATTCTTCAAATCTATTTTGAGTTTTTTCAACAACATTTATCTTATTTGGAGTTGGCATAATTCTATCCTAATGCTATACTAGATTTATCAATTTTTATACCTGGACCCATAGTGGAGGAAATTGTTATTTTCTTCATATAGGTTCCCTTAGTCGCAGATGGTCTTGCTCTCAGTAACGCATCAATGAACTTTCTCACATTTTCAATAATTTGATCTACTTCGAATGATGTTTTTCCGATACCTGCATGGATGATTCCATTTTTCTCGACTCTAAATTCAATTCTTCCAGCTTTTACTTCCTTAACAGCTTTGGAGACATCCATAGTAACAGTCCCTATTTTTGGATTTGGCATTAAACCACGTGGACCTAACACTCTACCCAATTTCCCTACTTGACCCATCATATCAGGAGTTGCAATAACAACATCAATGTCAGTCCATCCACCTTGAATTTTTTGAACATAATCTTCTGAACCAACAAAATCTGCTCCTGCTTCTTCGGCTTCCATAGCTTTTTCGCCCTTAGCAAAAACAAGTACTTTTGTTTCTTTTCCTGTTCCGTGCGGTAATGAAACAGTTCCTCTTACAATTTGGTCAGCATGTTTTGGGTCAACCCCCAAATTCACAGCAATATCCACAGTTTCATCAAATTTAGAAAAAGTTTGTTCTTTTAAAAGAGATACAGCTTCATTTAAATCGTAGTTTTTAAAGCGATCAACTTTTGAAAAATTGTCTTTGTATCTTTTACCGTGCATTACTTCTATCCTTCTACTTTAAGTCCCATGCTTTTAGCTGTTCCTGTTACCATCAGAATTGCCGATTCAATCTTAGTTGTATTTAAATCTGGCATTTTGATCTCAGCTATTTCTTTAACTTGAGCTTTTGTTACTGATCCTACTTTTTCCCTATTCGGTTCACCTGATCCCTTTTCAATTCCAGCAGCTTCGATGAGCAATGTTGGAACTGGTGGTGTTTTTGTAATAAATGTAAATGATCTATCAGCATAAACAGTAATTTCGACAGGAATAATTTTTCCCATTTGATCTTGAGTTTTTGCGTTAAATGCTTTGCAAAACTCCATAATATTGACACCTTGTTGTCCTAAAGCTGGACCTACAGGTGGTGCAGGATTTGCTTTACCCGCAGGAATTTGTAATTTTATAAAACCTGATACTTTTTTTGCCATACCTAATCCTATTTCTCTATTTCTACCTGAGCATAATCCAGTTCTACCGGAGTTGGTCTCCCAAAAATAGAAACTGTTACTTTGATCTTTTGTTTATCTACATTAACTTCTTCTACAAAACCCTTAAAGTCAACAAAAGGACCATCTACAACCTTTACTGGATCACCAACTTTAAATGGAGTGGCCAGTACTTCTCGTCCTTCTTTGGCTTCAACTTCACCAAATATTCTCTTAATCTCATCTTCTCGCAATGGTACTGGGGTACCTTTTGGCCCAACAAAATTCAAAACCCCAGGAGTATTTTCTATTATGTATCGTGATTCTTTTGTTAATTCCATATTGATCAAAATATATCCTGGAAAAAATACTTTTTCTCTAATGCGTTTTTTGTTAGATCGCATTTCTACAACTTTTTCAGAAGGTACAAAAATCTCGCCAATTTTCTCCGAAACATTGAACTCATCTGCTTCTCTTTCAATGTTTTCTTGAGTTTTTTTCTCTTTACCAGAAATTACTCTTAGCGAATACCATTCCATTGGAGTGCCTATTTACCACCTAAAAATATCGACATCAATTCACTTAATCCAAAATCAATAAAGAATAAGAAAATTGCAACAATAACTGAAAATATACCTACAATAACTGTTGATGAAAGCAACTCTTCTTTGGACAACCAAGTTACTTTTTTCATCTCGATGCTTATGCTGTTAAAATAATTTTTTATACTCTTTACCATCAATTCAACCTTTGTAATAGATTATTTTTCATCATCAATATAAAATATAAGCAGGTGAGGAAGGACTCGAACCCTCAACTCCCGGCTTTGGAGGCCGATGCTCTACCAATTGAACTACTCACCTACCAAAATTATTTTGTTTCTTTGTGGACGGTGTGTTTTTTACACCATCTGCAATACTTAGTATGTTCAATCCGTTCAGGATGTAATCGTCTATTTTTTGTTACAGAATAATTCCGACGCTTACATTCTTGACATGCTAATGCGATGATATCTCTTTTACTTTTTCCGCCCACTTTTAAGTCCTATTCTTTAATTTGAGTAACTACACCAGCACCGACTGTACGACCACCTTCACGAATTGCAAAACGCAACTCCTCATCCATAGCTATCGGTGTGATTAACTCTATATCCAAATTAACATTATCACCTGGCATTACCATCTCTACTCCCTCAGGCAAAAATACCTCACCAGTAACATCTGTAGTCCTAAAATAAAACTGAGGGCGATAACCCTTGAAAAATGGAGTGTGGCGTCCACCCTCCTCCTTCTTCAATACATATATCTCAGCCTTAAATTTTGTATGGGGAGTTATAGAACCAGGTTTAGCTAATACCATTCCACGATTCACTTCTTCTTTATCTGTACCACGAAGCAATATACCTGCATTATCTCCAGCTTGTCCCTCATCAAGTATCTTACGGAACATCTCTACTCCTGTACATACTGACTTCTTATCTGAACCCATGCCTACTAACTCAATAGATTCTCCAACCTTGATAATTCCACTCTCAATTCGACCAGTAGCTACAGTACCACGACCCGTAATCGAAAATACATCCTCAACAGGCATCAAAAATGGCTTGTCAACATCGCGCTCAGGTTCAGGTATAAAATTATCTACTGCATCCATCAACTCGTGTATACTATTTACAGAATCTCCTGTACCATCCGAATTGAGCGCGTCTAAAGCACTACCACGTATAATTGGAGTGTCATCACCAGGAAATTCATAAGAATCAAGTAACTCTCTTAACTCCATCTCTACTAAGTCTAGCAACTCAGGATCATCTACTTGATCACATTTGTTCATATAAATAACAATTGCTGGAACATTAACCTGACGAGCTAACAACAAATGCTCCCTAGTCTGCTGCATCGGACCATCTGTAGCTGCTACTACTAAAATAGCTCCATCCATCTGTGCCGCTCCTGTGATCATATTCTTAATATAATCTGCGTGACCTGGACAATCTACATGAGCATAATGACGATTCTTTGACTCATACTCTACATGAGCTGTGTTAATCGTAATACCACGCTCCTTCTCCTCAGGTGCATTATCAATAGCATCAAAATCTGTAACCTCAGCAAGACCATCTACTGATAATGTCTTGGTGATAGCTGCTGTTAATGTCGTCTTACCATGATCAACATGACCTATCGTGCCAATGTTTACATGGGGCTTTGTTCTTTCAAATTTCTGCTTAGACATGGATTTACCTCCATTATTTTTCTTTAATTACAACCTAAAACTTCCAACAAGCTAAGAGCCTACAACCAGACTTGAACTGGTGACCTCTTCCTTACCAAGGAAGTGCTCTACCGCCTGAGCTATGTAGGCAGCAATTTTGAGCGGGAGACGAGACTCGAACCCGCGACCCTCAGCTTGGAAGGCTGATGCTCTACCAACTGAGCTACTCCCGCCAGTAATGTTGTGGGCCGGGATGGATTTGAACCACCGTAGGCATTCGCCGGCAGATTTACAGTCTGCTGCCATTGACCACTCGGCCACCGACCCAACAAAATTAAACCTCATAACAAAAAACAAGAGCCATTGGAGGGATTCGAACCCCCGACCCGCTGATTACAAATCAGCCGCTCTGGCCAACTGAGCTACAATGGCATATAAGACTACAATCAAATATCATGAATTTGGGCAAAGATAAAGCCTCATAATGTATGATGAATATGTTTTACCAAACAATACTGAAATGAAAAATATTCTAACTTTTTTTCTAAGGATTTATTTGAGTGTAAGCGAGAGCTTTCCTACTTCTTTTTCCAAATTGGACCGCTAGGAGTATCTTCTAAAATTATCCCTCTCTCTAATAATTGATCACGAATTTCATCTGCCAAAGACCAATCTTTTTCATTCCTAGCTTTTTCCCGTTTAGTAATTAACTCTTCAATATCGGAATCTAAATTTTGAGTCTTAGAATTAATTACTCCCAAAATGGAATCTATTGAATCGAGTAATTCCAATCCAATTTTAGCACCATTCGATGATACTTCACTCTTATCGAGGTGAGTAAATACATCGCTTACCCAAGAAAATAATACACCAAGTGCTCCAGAAATATTCAGGTCATCTCCAAGCGTATCCATAAACTGACTTGATATTGACTCACATTTATTTTTCAAATCAAGTCCATGTTCATTCTCAACATTTTCTAACCGTCTTTTTAACTCTCTCAATCGATTAATTGCTTTTTGAGATGCACTTAATTTTTCAAAAGTGAAATTCAATTTTTGCCTATAATGCGTTGTTAGTAGAGTATATCTAATTGATTCAGGTGAATATCCCATTTTCAATAAATCTCTCAATGTATGAAAATTATTTAGTGATTTACTCATTTTTTTATTATCAACGAGTAGATGTTCATTATGCAACCAATAATTAACAAATATATCATCTGTAGCTGCACAACTTTGAGCAATTTCATTTTCGTGATGAGGAAATATATTATCAACTCCACCACAATGGATATCAAAATGAGTTCCTAAATAGTGAGTAGACATCGCTGAACATTCTATATGCCAACCTGATCGTCCCTCTCCCCAAGGAGAATCCCAAAAAACATCTCCATCCTCTAATTTTCTACCCTTCCATAAAGCAAAATCTCTTCCCTCAGCTTTCTCATATTCATCTGTCTCAATACGAGAACCTGATATCATTTCATCTGGATTAAGATTTGCTAATTTTCCATATTCAGGGAATTTACTTATTTTGAAAAATACCGAGCCATCATCTACTGAATAACCAAAACCTTTTTCTACTAAAACTTGAATCATATCTATCATTTGTGGAATAAAATCGGTTGCTTTTGGATAATGATGAGCAGGTAAAATATTCAATGTAGCAACATCTTCAAAAAATGCCTCTACATATTTCTCAGTGAAATCAGTTAGAACTTTATTCTCTTCAATTGACCTTCGAATTGTTTTGTCATCAATATCAGTTATATTCATCACATGTGTAATTTTATAGCCCATTGAAGTCAAATATCTCCTCATCAAATCTTCAAAAATATATGCTCTGAAATTACCTATATGTGCATAATCATAAACTGTTGGGCCACAAGTATATAATCGAATTTCATTTTCGTTTATCGATTTAAAATCTTCTATTTTTCTATTAAGTGTGTTGTAAAATTTAATCATTGTTTTTCCATTGCTATTTTTATAATTGTCTCAATTAGCTGAGAGTACGATAACCCTGCAATCTTAGATGCTTTTGGGAGTAAACTTGTATCAGTCATCCCTGGGAGAGTATTGATTTCTAAAAGATAGTACTCATTTTTATTGTTTAATCTAAAATCTACTCTTGCATAATGTCTACACCCTAATAGATTATATAATTTTAATGCATCTTCTTGAATTCTTTGTGTAAGGTCAGATGGAATTTCTGCAGGACAAATGTACTTGCTCATACCTTTGGTATATTTGCAATTATAATCATACAAACCATGATTTGGTATAATTTCTACAATTAGTAGTGGTTTGAATCCTAATATGCCAACTGTAATTTCTCGCCCCGGAATATACTCTTCTACCATAATCTCATCAGAATACTCACCAGCAATTGATATCCCATCTTGTAAGTTCTTTTCTGAGGTTACAATTGATAATCCCATTGTTGAACCATCATTATTGGGTTTAACAACGCATGGATACTTGAATTTTTTGGAATTTTCTCTATTTAGAATTACTTCCCCATCTATAGCGGTTTTTAATATTATCCAATTCGGAGTAGGAATACTATTCGAAGTTGCAATAATTTTTGTTAAGTTTTTGTCCATTGCAATTTTAGATGCTTTTGGACCAGAACCAGTATATTTGATATTGTACAAATCTAAGAAAGATTGCAAATCCCCATTTTCCCCTATTCCACCATGTAGAGCATTGAACACTATATCTGCATCGTAAAGTTGGTTTGGCAAACTAGATATATCTGACTCTAAATAGATAGGTTCAATATCATATTTATCTTCTAATGCACCGATTATTCCTAAACCAGTATGGATGGATACATCTCTTTCGGATGATATTCCGCCAAGAAGTACTTTTATTTTGATATTATTATTCATGCTAAATGTATCGAATTTCTAGGTGGATAATTTAATTTCTTTATTAGGGAATTACAATTTACAAATTTGATTAAAACTAAAATTATTCTAAAATAGTAAAAAATCATCATATTTTTGGAAATTTATTTGAGATTAACATTGGAAACTTTTGAAATAATTTGTAAAATTTAGTGGGTATATGTAGTTCTTTTAAGAAAGAGAGGGACAAAATGAAGAGTTCTAGTTTAATAAAATTATCTTTTATCTTTTGGATTATTGCAATCTTTTTAGTGTTTACAGATTATTCTTTTTCTCAAGATGATATAGAAAGTGATGATTTGGAGCTGGATGAAGATATTGATCTTGAAGATTTTGAGTTTGAAGATTTAGATGAAGGGGAAGATGACCTTTTTGATGATCTTGAAGATTTTGAGTTTGAAGATTTAGATGAAGGGGAAGATGACCTAGATCCCTTAGATGGTATCGAACTAGAAGAAACAGAGTTCGACGAACTCCTAGAAGAATTTGAATACGATGATGTTTTTGATGATGAGGAATTTGACGAATATGGTGACTATGAGCAAAATAAGGGATTCTACATTGGAATGTCAGGCAATGTTGGATTTATTAAAGGAGGATTCTTTGCAAACACACCTTCTGGGGTGAGTTGTATTTTTACTACACCATATGGACTCAGTTTTGGGGAGGACTGGATAGACTTTGATTTGAGTATGCTATTAAGTTTTTCTTCTGCTGAACATAATACCGGCAAGAGTTTTATACCGCTTTCTATAGGAGTTGGAGGAAAACTAACATACAATGAATTGGTTGTAGTCGAGGGGCATGCTGGATTGGTCGGAGATCATGTTGGTATTAGGGGTTTCGCGGGATATTCTATGGATCAAATTCTAAAATCGTTTAATTTTAATCTGTATCCACTAAGTTTGTTGATTGGTGGAGAAGGCTTTATAAGTTATAGACTTAAGAATGGCATAGGAAGTGGAGATGATGGAAGTGGTGATTTGTATTGGGGTAGTGCAACATATTGGGGAGGTTTATCTATTAGATTGGATTACAAGCTACCCATTTAAGTAATCATCTACTTCTAGCTCCTCTGAAAACAATATTAAATACTGCTTTTGTGAAATATTGCAAATCGGTAATAAATGGTTTTTTTTGTTTTTTGTGCAAATATCGTTTTTCACTTTCCAATATTTCTTCAAAGTCATTCGGAAGATCAGCATAATATGGCGGGAATAATCCCGGTTTGAATTTAGTTCTCAGTTGCTGTAGATCCTTTGGGTAAAGATTAAAGTATTGTTCACTAAGTGCTCTAACTCCAATTAAATTAACTCGTCCGTGAAACCAATCATAAATTTGAGGTAATTCATCAATCCAAAACTTTCTCATAAATTTACCCCATGAAGTTAGTCTGAAATCGTTTTCAAATTTTCCGGATTTATTAAGATTGTTTGATTTAAACAAATCTTTTTGCAGAAACTCACTGAATGGGTGCATTGTTCTGAACTTATGGATTGTAATTATTTCACCATCAAATCCAATTCGTTTTAGATTTACAATTGGACTAAAAGAAGGATTCTCTTCGATTGACACAGTTTTTACTTTTTGAGCTATGAAATATTGAATATTATCAATAACTTTATCAGTAATTACATTAAACCCACAAAAGCTCAATCGACCAAAAACTTCAGCTTTTGATAGAACTCGATTTTTCCCCTTTGTTAAAATAAAGTATAGGGAATTAATTTTAGGTAATTTCGGAAAAACTCTATGAAACAGGAAATGGATCGGATAAATCAATGAAAAAACTACCTTTGGCATTTTTGCACGCATTTTATTTCTCACTCTCCTTGAGGGTACAAAATTCCCAACTAACATCCCTCCTGGAGATATTTTATTTCCACAAGTTAACAAATATTCGTTCAATCGACGCATATCATTCAGTTTATGAAGATTCATAAACAGTTTCTGGGATTGGTTCTCTAACATACTAATATTTTTAAGTGAAGTTACTGATAACAAAGTAATTGAATCTTTATCATAGTTTTGATCTATATTTTTTTCGAGAAAACGATTTAGTTCATCTGAATTTTTTACCGTAATCCGATTCAATAAAGAACTAATATTCACTCCATAATTTTCATTTTCTTCTTTGGGTAGTATTTTTAGAGGTGATTGACCGAATATGTTATTATGATCATCTAAATGTATCGTTGCTCGTTTGTGCTGAATTGATTCCTGTTTACTCAGAATGACAAGCATGAAGATCAATATTTCCACAGTAGAATAAATTAGAATCGTTCCAAAAATAATAAATCTTGAGATTACTTCCATTCTAAAAAAGTAATATATTGTTGCACTAAGAAAAAGCATTACAAATCCAGATTTTATATATGGACCAATTTGATAATAAATATTTTTCGAGTTTAAATATCTGTATTTGCCTGTTAACCCAACGGAAAACATCCAAGTTCCTGAAAGTATCAATAGAATTTTTTCACTCCATTGATAATACCCAAACACTCCAGATTTATATCTTACAATGATTAAAAAAATCATAATTAATAATATTAAACTACCAACCATCCATTTTATTCTTATTGGATTTTGTTCTTTTGGTTCTATTATTTTTTCATTACCATTTTCAAGTACACCATTTTTCAGTATTAATCGAATCATAGGAATAATTGCTAATTCCAGAATAAACGGAACAGCTACAATACTTACGAGAAACAATCTTGAGATACTATTTAACTCTGAAGCGGATACAATTAATGTAAGTAAAAGTACTGTAAAAGCCGAAGAATATAAATGTCTTTTACAGTAATTTCTAAACGAAAATCCAAATCTATATTTGAATTTCTTATAGTAAAGCGATAAAGATAGTTCAACAAATAAATAAACAAAAAGAAGAACCAAATATTTTTCTTTTGGAATGAAATTATCAGTTTTGATAAAATAGATTCCACAGAAAATACTACCTAATATAAAAATTTCAGAAATAATAGTGCGAATCATATCAGTTTATTTAATGATAAATCTCTAATTTACTCAGTAAAATATCTACTATTCTCTCAGCAGTTTTCCCATCCCAAAATTCAGGTCTTTTTGGATGTATATTTTCTACAAGAATTTTCTTATATTCTTTTCGTATTCTTTCAATATTATTCCCTACAAGTACTGAGGCACCACCATGTTCAATAAGCGTAATAGGCCGTTCGGTATTCCCACGGAGAGTTAAACATGGCGTACTCAATACTGTACATTCTTCTTGCAATCCACCACTATCCGTGAGCATGATTATTGCATCCATATTCAAGCAAAGCATTTCGTGATAACATAATGGATGTAATAATACTAATTGTTTATGAGCCAAAACTTCCTCCAAGAGCCCAAATTGCTGTAATTGTTTCTGCGTTCTAGGGTGCAATGTCCAAATTATTGGTAGTTCTTCACTCGCAATTGAAATTATAAAATCAACAATTCTTTTTAATATTTTTGTATCATCAACATTTGAAGGTCTATGAAGTGTCATTAACCCAAATTGAGAATTAATTTGTGCATAGTTTTGGTTATCAATTAAATTTTTATTGATTATTTTATCAACTCCCAATTTCCCTGCAATACATCTATTTTTTTCAAGTGTATCAATCATAATATTGCCAACAAATTCAATTTTATTTTTTTCCACACCTTCATTTAATAAATTTTGTGTTGAAAAATTATCTGGGGTTAATAGTAAATCAGAAATTCTATCTGTTACCAAACGATTGATTTCTTCAGGCATCTCCTCGTCACCTGATCTCAGCCCAGCTTCAATGTGACATACTTTAACATGGTGTTTTTTTGCTGTGACCGAACAAGCCAATGTAGCATTCACATCACCTACAACTACTACCCAGTCTGGATTTTCTTTAATAAGTACTTTTTCAAATGCAATCATTGTTTGACCTACTTGTTCAGCATGGGTGCCAGAACCAATGCCTAAATTAATATCTGCTTGAGGTATTTGTAAGGATTCAAAAAATACTTGAGACATTTTATCGTCATAATGTTGCCCCGTATGAACAAGTATATGTTGAATTTTATGTGCCGATTTATTCTTTCTTCGATTAATCTCATGAATAAATGGAGCAATCTTTATAAAATTAGGCCTGGCACCGACTATTGATATTATTTTCATTTACTCTCTTTATTATTTCTTGAATCTAAGTTCTATTTAAACTCCAATTGATAATCGGGATTTTTCTGCATAATCTCAGCACTTTTCGGATAATTTTCTACAAACCAAACCAAAAATGCTGTACCATCGATTTTCTCAGATAACATTTTTTTTCTT
>CAZSJY010000028.1:2401-24463 GCA_964607375.1 uncultured bacterium | reverse complement strand
AATAAAATACTTTTAAATTACAAATCTGTAAACAAGGTCTATCCAAGTGTCATTTGTTTATCAAATATTGTTTGGTGTTAATTTAGAATACCCAGTAATTTTAATGTCTTGATTTGTAGCGCCATTAGCTCAGTTGGTAGAGCAGTGGACTCTTAATCCATTGGTCCGGGGTTCGAGTCCCTGATGGCGTACTATACAGTATGACCCAGTAGCTCAGTCGGTAGAGCAACGGCCTTTTAAGCCGGCGGTCGCAGGTTCGATTCCTGCCTGGGTCACTTCTTATATGAGCCCTTTTATCGAGAGAGATTAACGTCTTTCTGTTGTTCGGGTACCTTTTCAAGAATCAGTATAGTTTTGTTTTTAAACATCGATGTTTTTTACTTTAGAGTTCGGTAGTTCTATCTCTAGTATTATTTCACCAAATTATAACATTTTATAGTATTTTAATTGCTTAATTTCTTTGCAATTGATACTAATTCTTTAGCAGCTTTTGGGGATAGACTAAACTCAATGGCAATTGTCATTTCGTCATTTTCTGCTAATCCCTTTACTGGATTATCATAAAACAATACAATTTTTGATATTTGTTTGTGAGTCAATTCAGGAATTTCAGATATCTTCTCAAAAAATAATATTTGTTCTTTGGTAATATCTATCCCTCTCTGAAATGAACATCCCTCAAAAAGAGCTAGAGCTTTATTTAACTTAGGAACAACCAATTCAATTTTACCGGTTTCGGCAAGCATCATACCTAAATTGTAAAATACACGTCCTTCTCCGTTTATATCTCCAACTTCGGCCAACAATTCTTGCTGTTTGGTATAATATTTCTCAGCTTTGCCATAATCTCTTCTTCTTCGAGCAACATTACCAAGATTTCCATATGTGTGTGCAATTCCTTCTTTATCATTTAGTTCTTTTTGAATTTTAAGATTTTCAGAGTAAATTGTAAACGCTTCATCAATTTTATCTTGACTATACCGAATGTCACCAAATAAATCATTTGCGAAGGTAATACCTCTGTTATCAGATATTTTAATGCACAGTTCCTTAGATAAATTTAGAAATTTAAGTGCCTTCTCAAATGTTTTGTTTTCAAAATAAGCATTTCCAATGTTATATAGAATTTTGCCCTGTTGTATTCTATTACCAACTTTTTTTGCAGAAACTAAACTCTTTTTGTAATCTTGGATTCCAACCTCGTAATTACCTTGAGTAATATGTACATTTGCCTTATCCATTGTGATTATACAACTTCCCTCGTTATCTCCAATTTCCTGAGCAATTTCTAATGCTTGGTCAAGATAAAGCATTGATTTATCTAAACTCCCGAGCCTGTATTGTACAATACCCAAATCGTGTAAGGAACGCCTTAATAGTTGTTTATCTTGTAGCTTATCAGCAATCTCATTTTCTTTTGTGTAATGCAAAAGTGCATTTTTATAATCAGCTCGTCTATAATAATAGTTCCCAATTGTTGAAGATAATTTACCAATGGTTATTTGATCATTAGACATTTCTGCTTCGTGAATTAATTCTGATGATTTCTTCTCAAATTCTAATGATTCATTTAGCTTATCCAAAGCTGTTAAATATGCTTGATTAATTTGTTGACGATAATGATCTGAAATTATATTATCCCGAATATCACGAATATAACCTTTTAGTCCTTCAAAATCTTTTCCTGTTATCACATAGATCCGAGTGTGTAAATAATAAAATTGATCACGCAAATCATTATCAGATATCTTTCCAGCATCTATTGTTTTTAGTTCTTCTTTGGCATCGTAGGTTAATCCCATATGTAACATTACTGCAATTTTGTTTAGAAACGCTTTCTGGTATTGATATGAATAATTTTGCTCTGGAATCATATATAACAAACGATTATAAAAATTAATCGCAGATTGATTCTGATAGTTTTCCTTTGCAAAGTCACCTGCTTTAATTAAATACTCGATTGTTTTCTGTTTGATTTCTGATATTTCATAGTGATTAACTAGTTCTGTAAAATATGGTTCGAGATTATCACCATAAAGAGATTCTATTGTTTCGCCTGCTAACTGATGAAGTTCTCTTAATCGTTGTTTCAGTTGCATTTGATAAATACCTTCTTGAATTAAAGCGTGTTTAAAAATATATTTAAACTGTGATAGAGCACCCCATATAGCTTCCTCTTCTCCTTCGCTAAGATATTTGTCAACAGTTTTATTTTCGAGCATTTCCGATAAAATATCAATAGCAAATTCCTTTCCCAAAACTGATGCAGTTTGTATAATTTCCTTCAATTCTGAAGTCAATTTATCTATTCGAGTTATAACAATTGCATTAATACTCGAAGGTATTTCAAAGTCTTCTTGAGTTAAGTATAATTTTTCATCAACTAAATTATTTTCTCTTAAATACAATACTATCTGCTCAATGTAAAATGGATTTCCTTCACTAACTTTCCATATTGGTTCAAATGTCCGTTCTGGTAAATCAATATCTTTTTCTTTAGAATACTGTAATAATTTCGTTCTAGTTAGTTCTTTTGCATTTTTTGGATCTAAATAATCTAAAACCACCCTATTTTCAGGAACATCTTCAAGTCCAAACCAATGCTCTTTTCCATCATCCTTGTAACGACAACTGGAAACAATCAAAATTGGATATTCATCTGCGTCTCTAGTTAAAACTTTGATAAACTCATTTGAGTCCTCGTCAATACAATGTCCATCATCCAGTTCAATAATTACTGGTTTAATTAAACTTTCTGCTTTAATGAAATTGGAAATTGCGAATAAAGTGTTGATATATTTCCCTTTGGCATCCAATTGTTCAAAAAGTGAATTCTCCCATTTCAAACCAACTAATGCACCTAAAAATGACTTGGTTCTGTATATTTCTTTACGAAGTAATCCGTCATTTATCGAGCGAACAAGAAACTCAATTTTCTCATCAAATATAGCTCGCCTATCACTATTAGTATCACTCACGGATTGTTCGAAATACCTTTTTAAAAAATGTATTACTGGATTGAAGTTCTTTCTTAAAATATCGTCACACGGCATCGCAAACCAATTCAATTTTGAAAGATCTTGTCCTTTTTTAAATTCGCTAACAAGTCTGCTTTTCCCAATACCAACAGCTCCATCAACATACACTACACCACCAAACTCACCTTTATGTATTGATTCTAAATATGTATTAAGTTTTCTAAGTTCTTTTTGTCTTCCAAACAGTTTTCCCTCAAAAATATAATCTGAAGTAATTTCTTTTTTACCATTTAGAGAATAAACTGGAATGTCTGCAACAAAACCTTTAAAGTTTCTTTCTCCAAGAAAATTAACTTGAAAAGAATTTTTAATATTGTTAAAAACATTTTTATCAAGGTACAAATCACCCCAATTTGCATTCATCATAAATCTAGCTGAGAGATTCACACCCATTCCCAGGGCTGTATACTCACATCTTTTTTCACTTCCGATTATTCCAGCAAATACTGTTCCAAAAGTCAGTCCCGCACGCATTGAAAATCCACTTATGTTATTTATTGACAATGCAAAATCGCAGGCTCTCTCAATTGCTTTTTCGATGCCAACCGGGGCACCAAATAGAATTAAAGCAACTCCACCCTTATCTCCAAAATCTACTTTGTTGAAATAACCTCCATATTGGTCAGCAAGAGTAATAACTTGTGAAATGTATTGTTCAAAATTTTCCTCATTAAATGAAACAAAACAGGATACAATATCTCTAAACTCACCTTGAGTATTCAAATCCAAAATTGATTTGGGAATAAACGGTGATACATCAATTTGTTTTGTATGTTCATTTTGTGGAACGAACGATGTGGTTTTATCAATTATATTGTATACTTTTCTATATCCGTTACTAATTTCACAACTTTCAATATTGGATTCTACTAAATTGAGTATATTTTCATCTACAACAATTTCTCCTTTACTACATTGATGTTCACTATCTGACGCCATCTCAATTGCTGTACCCTTGAAATAGTAAGCATTTTGTATGTCATTTTCAATAATTCCCCATTCAACATTCCCAAAAGATAGACCTATCTTAACGGCTAATTCAAAGTTACCAAATTTAGTTTTTTGTATCCCAATTTTCGTAAATATTTCATTAATTTTATTTGCAGAAACAAGTGCATCGTTTGGGTTTGTTTTATCTTCAGGAAATATTGCGGTGAATGCATCTCCAGCAAATGTAGATATGAATCCTCCAGAATTATATATTGAGTCAATCGAAGGAGTAAAGACTTCGTTGATGACTTGTGTAAGAATTTCAGCTCCTTCTTTACCATTTTTCATTAGAGTTTGCGTCATAGCGGTAAATCCAGAAATATCTATGAACATCGTAGTAGCATTAAATTTACCAGAGAGGTTCTTTTTATCAAAATTATCTAAAATCACCCAAGGTAAAATTGATCGCCTTTTCCGTCTGTCTAAACCGGTTCTTCGGCTTTGAACTCGTCTGTCAATATTAACAGATATTAGTTTCTTTCTTCTTTCTCCCTGTCTGCGATCACTTTTTCTAATTTCCATATAGCTAAATCCTTTCATAAATGCTGGATATTCTACAACACAACTTTAACTTAGAATTCTTTAAATCTATATTAGACAATCTGATACATTCAATAGTATCAAAAGCAAAATATTTATTATTATTTTGTTGCTTCATATTGAAATTTTAATCTATACTTTGGTATCAGAAAATATCACCTCGTGCTACTTATGTGGCAAGGGACGGCGAGGTGAGAAGGCGGGAGCCCGAGA
Organism: uncultured bacterium; assembly: GCA_964607375.1. Taxonomy (GTDB): domain Bacteria; phylum Fidelibacterota; class Marinisomatia; order SCGC-AAA003-L08; family JACNLC01; genus JACNLC01. The sequence goes on along the minus strand of CAZSJY010000028.1, from coordinate 19,682 downwards.
AACTTGTTTTTCGGGCTCTTTTTTTAACAACCTATTATTAAACATCTCACCGACAGTAACCTATAGGATCGATTGAAAGTGAACTTATTTTCTACCCAAATATTTAAGATACTCATTATCGGTAGATAGGATCAAATTCGTTGATGAATCCAAAGTATTTTCATAAGTCTCTAGAGTTTTGATGAATTTATAGAATTCCGGAGATTGTCCATAAGTCTCAGCGTAAATTTTTACAGCTTCAGCATCAGCATCACCACGAACTTTTTGAGATTTAAGGTAAGCTTCTGATAATATTTCCTTTTTCCTTTGAGTTTGCATTCCTAGGATTTCTTGTTTTTTCCCTTGACCTTGAGCTCGATATTTTTCAGCAATTTGGTTTTGCCTAGAAACCATACGGTTGAATAATTTACTCTGTACTTGCTGATTGTAATTCACTCGTTTTATCTGAATATCCATAATTTCAATACCTAGTTTTAAATCAAAAAGTTTACTTTTTACATTTTGAAAGATAGACTCAATAATTTCTAACCTCGCGCCGGAATATTCTTCAGAAGTATTTTGAGAAGATTCATCGATAAATTCTTTCTTATTAGTTTCTTCTTCTTCAACTTTCATTGTTCTGTCAGAGTAGCGAATAATTTCTGCCATAACTCGATTTGAGATTTCATCACGAACTGCACCGTCAATAATATCATCTAAACGAGATTGAGCCATCATCTCATTTTTTGCTGCTTTGTAGAATTGTAATGCATTTGAAATTTTCCAACGAGCAAATGTGTCAATAAAAATATATTTATTATCATTTGTTGGAATTTCTGTTGCAGCACCATCCCACTCCAAAATTCGTTTATCGAACTTTATGACATTCTGCAAAACAGGAATCTTGAACTGGAGACCTGCATCTGTTATTGGTTCACCAACTGGCTTACCAAACTGAACTACGATAGCTTGCTCGGTTTCATCTAAAGTGTAAAGAGAACCCCAACTAACAATCAGTAAAACTATGATAACAATTAGAGAAAGTATCTTCTTCATTATTTTTTCTCCTTTCCTTCAAGATTTAATAGTGGTAATACATTTTCAAGTTTAGAATCTACAATAATTTTATTGGGAATTTTCCCTAATACCTTATTCATAGTTTCTAAAAACATTCTATCTTTTGTGATAGTAGGTGCTTTTTTGTACTCCTTTAATACTGAAGTGAACAATGCAACATCACCTTTTGCATTATTGGTTCGTTCAATTGCATATCCTTCAGCTTCATTTATAAGTTTTTCAGCTTCTCCTTCAGCACGATATATTTCCTTATTATATGCTTGACGAGCTTCATTTATCAAAGTTTCTTGTTCCTGTTTAGCACGATTAACTTCATTAAACGAATCTGCAACGGGTTCAGGTGGATGAACACCCTGTAACTGAACCAATTGAACCGAAATCCCTGTATTATATTTATCCAATATTTCTTGCATATGGACTTTAGATTGCTGTGCAATTGCAACTCTCTCAGCTTGCATAGCTTCGGTAAATGATCTATCACCAATCATTAATCGAATAGTAGCTTCAGATACATCACGAATCGTATTTTCTACATCCCTAACATTAAACAGATATGCTGCAGGATCTTTGATTTTATATTGAACAATCCATTTCACTTCAGCAATATTTAAATCTCCTGTTAACATCCAAGATTCATATTCATATTTTCGTTTAGAGAATTGGGTTCTAACTCCAGCCTTAACTGTTCTAAAACCATATTCTTGTTTGTATTGATAATCAACTTTCACTTTTTCGACTTTGTCAATTCCAAATGGGATTTTGAAATGTAATCCTGGTGAAGTTGTTGAGGAATATTTTCCTAATCTCAAAACAACACCGTTCTCATTTGCATTAACTGTATAAAATGATGAAAACAAAAATATTGCTATTAAAACTATCATAACAATACTTCCTATTTTCTTAAGTGAAAGCTCAGGGATTACAATATCTGCATCCCCAAATTGTATTTTTTGTGCCATAACTTCTCCTATTTAACTTTATTAACTGTAATATCGTGGTTAAAGTTACGAAGTGAAAATTAACTTTTGATAATTTTTTGCAAGAAAAACAGAATTAAGTTCGTCTCATTTTTGGAAATTGAATTTTTTAATAAAACGAAAGGGTTAAAAATGAAGAAAAATACATTAAACTTAATCATCACTATTGTTGTTGCTACTGCTTTACTACTTATGGCACACGCTTGTAAGAATGTAGAATCAACAACTTCACACATCGAGGTGATAGATGAAACAACAGATTCCTCAGAACCTATTTTAGATCCTCAAACTTATGGAGAGTATGATGAAACATCTGAGGAAGTGGTTGAAACTGAATCCGTTGAAGAAGTTATTATAGAACCAGTGATTCTATCACTATCAGTTTGTAGTTCAATTGTTGATCGCGAACCGATAGATGATTTAGCAGAAATTGAGCTATCAACTCAAAAAATATATACACATACAGTTGTGAAGTCTCCTCAGGTGGATACAATTTTCCATGTGTATAAATTTGAAGGCGAAGAAATAGCTCGAGTTGCTCTCAATGTTGGTGAATCACCTAGATGGAGAACCTGGAGTTCGAAATATCTCGATCCTATGTGGGTTGGTGATTGGTCTGTCGAAATACAATCGCAACAAGGTTCTGTTCTTGCAACAAAACAATTCTCTGTGATCGAAACATCTATTGAGGAAGATAATACTGAAGAGTTTGAAGAAACAAAACTAGCTCCTGAAAGCGTTAGCTTAGTAATTGAAAATAGTAAGTAATTCCTGAAAGTTACTTCATTGACTTTCTCCTTACAAAAAATCCCGGTTTAAAGCCGGGATTTTTTTATAATCGCTTTTTCCAAGAATCTAAAATATCAGATTTTGTAATTGTTGTATCAGATTTTACAGAAAATTTATTGTTATAAGGTAGTCCATTGTACATGAAAAGATAACGATGTGGATGGCTATCGACCCAAAAATTTATTGTGTTACCATTAAACACTATGCTAGAACCCTGTATTTGTATTGAATTATTTATGTTAACAAATGTAATTATATGGTAGTCTTCTGGGATTAAGACTATAGGTTCATGGCTTGGATATAAAGTTTGTACGCGGGATACATTCGTTTCATTAACAATACCATTATAACTTTCATCAAGCACCAAGCCCCACTTTTCATCAACTTCTTCAAGATGACATTGAATTGTATCGAAACCTGATTTTACTAATGTTACATTCTGATAATTTCTCAAAGAAATTTTATGAGGAGAATAAGCTACAGTTTCATCATCAATAATTATTTTTGCGTTGGGTGGATGTGTTACAATTTCAATCATTTCTTTATGAAAAAAACTATTTGTAATATTAAAAACTGAAACTAATCCAACAGCCAAGATCAAACTGAAAAAAATATTTTTCCACTTTATTCTTTGTTTGGATTTAAATCTTGAAAACAAAGTTAGATTCCCGTCCCCGTAGAGAACATAAAACATCCAAGCTAAATTAGAAAATCCAAATCGTTTTATCAATTTCTTTTTTGATTGAAAGACTGCTTCACCAACTGTTTTACCCATGATAATTTCTTTATAAAATTCTTTCCCAAAATAACCAGCTTCATCTGTTGGTACTTTTCCAGTGGTGGTAAGGTAAGTTTGAACACCTCTATTCAAAAATTTACGGATAAATCCATTGCTGGAAATTCCATTTTTTTCTCCACATGTATTACCGAAGATAAATCTTGGTATTTTTTTGAGCTTATAGATGTGATCTGTCGTAAAAAATTGATTCTCAGCAAGCTCCCAACCAGTATTCCCATTTTTGTTAATCCGAAAATGTCCCGAAAAATGGAATACATCCGTTGTGCTTAAAAGTTCAGTTAAACGATATTGATTTACTTCCTTTCCGAGATGTGGACCTCTAACTTCGCAATAATTTTGTAGGATTTCATACAAGTTTAACAACTCATCTCTTACTGAAGCATCTATTTTATTGTCTCCAGAAGGATTACCTACCAAAGTAATCGATAAAGTTTTAGTACTTTGTTTACTAATGTGGGTGTGATTAATAGAGGATGTAACAATTTGTCTGTTTATAATAAATCCTTCCCACAGAAAATGTTCACCAGTGTACAAAATCTCGAAAGGGATATAAGCAATTTCTTCATCTATTACAATCTGTAAATTTGGAGGGTTTTTAGTGTCAGAAGACTTTTTAATTCTATCACCAATTGTCGAAAATAAAACTTGAAATAGTGCATGTGATTTATCTTTTAACTTTTCAAAAAGAACAATAGACGAACCATTTTGCAGGTATTCTTGTGGAATTTGTTCTAGTAATACATTGAAGTAAGGTTCAAAAGTGGAAAAATCTACAGGTTGATATTCTTTAAACGCCGAATGCGCATCATCTTCTTGAAAGTTGATACGCAAATGCTGATCATCAATCTTCTGAACTTCTAACCGATACACGCCCCAATAATAGTAATTATTCTTACTATCTGGAAATATTTATCTTAATTGAACCTAAAAATTCTTTACCAATCGATACTTCTACTTCGTATTCCCCAAATTGAATAGTCTTTTGTTCTGTTGAACCTGTTCTGTCTGTTAAGATTTCTAATATTTTACTTTTGTTATCCTTGATTATGAATCTACCATTTCTTAGTTTTTCACCTTCATTATTCTCTAAGGAAAAATGAATAAACTGACGATTCTCTTTCGGTTGAATTTTGCAAGTTACAAAATATGGAAAAACTTCCGACCTAAATACAATTAGTGAATCTTTCATTCCACGACTTGCCAAAACAGGAACTGTATTATCTTGAACAAAGTTGTCTCCTTTAATGACAGATATTAATTCCTTTGAGATCTTTATTGCAATCTCCATAAGATAGGATTTTGATAAATTTAGTTTTTTTAGTACAGAATCGTGTAATTCAATTGATGGTTTCCTAGTAGGTTTTTCACCTACCATTTTCCGTAAGATGAATATTTCTTCACAAAGTTGTGGATTTTGAACAATTATATCCTCTATTTTTTTTAGTCTTTCATCATCCAATTGGTCTTCAACAAACGCGAGGATTTCATCTTCAGATAAAGATTGGTGCATTGGGCCAGACTCTATAAGTTCACCTAATTTCCTTAATTGAGTTTCTATTATTTTTTCCATTTTATTCATTAGACGACTCCTACTCTAATTTTCTTCCATAAACTTTCTTAATTTTTTAAGTGATCTATTTTTTAGACTACTGATTGTATTAATTGGTTTAGTAAGTTCTTCTGCTATTTCTCGCTCTTTGTATCCTTTGAAATAATAGTACTGAATAACTTCTAATTCATCAGATTTTAGTTGTTTTAAAGCCAATTGCAATGTAATTAAATCAATAGAATCAACATCATTTTTTGTTAAAATTTCTTCAATATCTCTAGAATTATCACCATTTTCAGAGTTCGAGAAATTCCCTATTTGTTTCGTTTCGAGCTTGAATCGAGCTGAACCCAAAACATCTTTTACAATATTTATCACAATACGATAAAGATAAGTAGTAAACTTTGATTTCTGATTCCAATTTCTAATTCTTCTTTTATTATCCTCGAATAGTTTTACAAAAACAGTTTGAAAAATGTCATTAATTTCGTTTTGGGATAATCCACCAAAAACATGAATAGCACCAAAAATATGAGACTCAGTAAGTTCTACAAAACGGCGAGATGCATTTTTATCTTCCTGAAGCACCTTTTCTATGAATTGCTTATTTATAACTTTATATTCCGAACACATATTATTTGCAAATAAAACCTTTGAATAAGATATGACTATTTAATACTTTCAATACAGGATTTTAACAGAAAAGATGAACTTAATCCGTGTAAAATTACAAAAATTTCGAAATCAATTTATATTTCGATTACCAAAAATCATTATTGATCGGTATAAATTGCGTGATGGTGATGAAATTGAAATCAGTATTCACACAAAATCTCACGCCGAACAATCAGATCTTTGGGATGCTGAACCACAAGATATCAATCTAATCTCTTTTCGTATTCCCAAAGATACTCTCAGTTTGAACATGTATAATCGCATTTATGTTCCAGTAGAATTTAGATTTTTCTTTCCACCAACTGCAATTGACTTTATTTTGGAAACAAATATAGGAAACATCCAAACGCATCTCACAGCAGATGGATTTATTATGAAAGGAATGCGAAAGTGGTTATCACTCAATGGACCCCTTCAGGAAAATGATACTATAAAAATAGTTTCAAATTCTGACGATAAATCTTTTTATGAACTTGTTCATACAAAGAAAAATCTCAAATGATTTTGCAAATTACACTAACATTCAGCTAATTTTGATATGGGTCGAACTATCCTATTCATATTTTTCGTAGTTTTAGCTATTGTCGGTGCGTTGTTAGTGTGGAGAAGAACAGGAAACTATGATGTGGATTTTATCACTAAAATTGTTGGTTGGTTACTGCTAATTCCAGCTATTTGGGGGATATTAGAATCATTGAGAATATTATAAATTATAAATGGAGAGTTTATGAATATAGATATTGAATTTTGTGTTATGTGAAATTATCATCCTGAATTTGACAGGGTGTCAAAAATTATTAAATCAATCAAATCTGATGCAAAAGTAATAGGAAATCCAAAACCTCCAAGAGGTGGTTCTTTTGAGGTAGCTATAGATGGAGTTTTGGTTTTTTCTAAATTAAAAAAAGATAAATTTCCAACAGAATCAGACATAAAAAGTTGGTTTTAGAAAGGAATATATGATTTGTACACGATGTAATATCCCTTTAGAAACAATAGAAATCGAGGGAACCAATTTCCATAAATGTAAAGATTGTGGTGGACATTGGCTAGAACAACACGAACTCAATAAAATTGCTCATCCAATTGATGGAGATATCGAATTTTCATCACTTCATCCTGAACATTATGAAAAAATCAATGATTTGGAATGTCCTAAATGCAAAATCGTGATGAAAAAAATTAATTTTAATGTGCTGGCTCATATTCACATCGATCATTGCGATGATTGTGGAGGTTTTTGGTTAGATAAAGGAGAACTATCACAAATTAATCGTGAAATTGATAAATTGAACGATGTACACGATTCTCCAATTGTAATTGTAACTCGATTCATTGCTCGACTTGGATCATTTTTTAATTAAACTATGAAACTTTTCACAGCTTACTACTTAGAAACTCATTATGTTTGAATCATTTACACAGTATTTTGACCCAAAAAGAAACCAATCTTGGATACCTGTTGCAAAAGTTGGTGGAATTTTTGTTGTTATTGGCTTACTTATTTTACTATTAAAAGCGTTAATTATTGCAGTTATGGCTGCAATATCAATTGGAATTGGTGTATATATTCTAATTGTAGCTTATCGAATTTGGAGAATGATGCGATAGACAGGAAAATATGTTATCAATTAAGAATTTTCAATCTTAACATCCAACATCCAATTTCCAACTACATCATCTTTCTTCCTTTTTCAATTGTAGAAGTGCCATTGCAATAAAACCTATACCCATACCAGCACAAACGCCAATGACTATATGGCCAAACAAAAATCCAACTGCGATTCCCAAAAACATAAATCCAACAAATAATTGATCACCAATTTTTTTGTATTTTTTCTTATCTGACATTTGCATTTCTCCTGTTTTATTAAATAGTTGTTACATCCCGCTTTATAGTTATTAAATTTTCAATAGTCAAACTTCCATTAACAGTTATCTTGCAAGTGCTCCCATTGGATCCCAAGCTTCAAGCTCTACAGGTTCTCTTTCATAGATATCGAGAAGATTTTTAGGAAGATATTTTTTATCAATTACAATTTCGTAAAGATATTCGTCAAACCATTTATCTGTCATTTGATAGTAACCTTTATCACCTCGTTTAGCACCCCAACTGTTTTCTACTCGCCATTTCGTGCTTTGACCATTTTTTACATCTACACCTGTAAACAACATTGCGTGAGTCATTAAACTGTCACCATATTCCAATCGCTTAGCTTTATCCATTTTGAATTCGGTATTGTATAATAATTCAAAATCGTATAAATCCATATCCATAATTCCCACATCAAGGTGGAACATTTTACCAACATCACAGCCAAACCATACTGCTTCACCATCTTTTATGGATTTTATCGCATACTTCTTAAGTTCTTCAGAAGTCAGATTTACATACTTAACAATTTGACCTTCCACTACATTTCCGAGATGTTTAATTGTATAAACCTCATTATATTTTTTGTCATCCATCGGACAATGAATTAAACAAATTTTATCTTTTAGATTGATATCTACAAAATCTAAGTAAAATTGAGTTGGAGTTAAATTCTCAAATCGAACAAATTCCTTGTCTTTGTTGCGGACTTGCCAATCGAATTTTGTTGGCGGAGTTCCCAAATGCATGCATAACATTGTGTAAACGGTTTCAAGCATTCTCTCTTTTTCGACTCTAAGCTCATCCGTAGTTTTCCCTTGGGAATTCAAATCTCTTAAAATCCAAGCAAATTCACGAAGCTTTCTAGTGATTAATCGATTCATCATAACCGATTGACTACTGTGAAAACTCTCAGGCATTACCGATTGTGGAACCACTCCATATTTCTCAATTAAATTGACAAACATATCCCATTGACCGCCATCTTCTATCGGGTCTTTGAGTAGATGCATCATTAGCCTGCCATCTCTAGGTTTGTCAAAAGTAACTAGAATTTCTTCTAAGAAGTAATTCGATTTTTCCAACTTATCCCAAAACATAAAGTAATTTTGTGAAAACTCAAATTGTTTCAGTTTATATTTGTTACTAAGTTCAATTCGCATCAAATTCAATCCAGCGAATCCCCAGCACCGACCACTTTGTTTTTGGTTAGTTACTTTTTTCATCTCACCTTCAACCACATTGGAATACTCGTGATTAATCACGCTAAAAGCATCCCAATTCATCGCCACATCTTGAACTTTTGTTCGAGTTAGAGCATTTCTTGTAATTCTATGTTGAGGTTCAGATTGATATGAATTTCTAAATAAGTTTATATTATCTTTTGTAATTGACTTTTTCATAGTTTTCCTTCAATTTTTTTATATTTTTTTCCGTGTTCACACTTTACAAATTTTCCTTTTAAATCTTTTGTTACTGCTACCATTGTTATGATTGCAGAGCAAGCTAATCGCTCGTTAGATTTATGACTTTCAGCAATTGCATCAACTTGGATTTTGAGAGAAGTTTTACCAGTTTTAACAACGGTAGCAGTAAAATTCACCCATTCTCCAGATACAACAGATTCCTTGAATTCTACTTCATCAATGGCGCGAGTTACCGCACCCCAAGCGTCACTTCCTTTTAAAAATCTGTAACTGGCTTTGGCAGCGGCGATATCCATCCAGGATATCATTTGACCACCAAACAAAGTTCCTACATTGTTTAGATGATCAGGCATTACAAGTTGTGAATAATGAGCAATTGTATTTTTCATAAAATTTTCTCTTTGATAGTAGTATAATCTACAAAAGGTAATGTCTTTGAATTTATATCTTTCGCAGAGTGCACAAAATAGTAATAAATTTTCTATACATCAAACACATTATTTTAGTAGAAAAGGACTCATTAATGGTCAGAAAAATGCAAGTTAATTCTAATATCATCAAAATGGAGTATGCAGTTCGTGGACCAATCCCTCAAAAGGCAGCAATTTTACGCAAACAGGGAATGAAAACTATACCGTGTAATATTGGGAATCCACAAGCACTTGGACAAAAACCAATAACATTTTATCGTCAAGTTTTGAGTTTACTCGAAAATCCAGATACCATCCAAAGAGAGCGAAATCTAAAGGGATTGCCAAATTTGGAAAATATTTCTTTAATACCTGACTATGTCTTGGAATATTGTGACAATTTCCTTGCTAAAATGGAAACTGGAATGGGTGCCTATACCGATAGTAAAGGACCATTGTTCATCCGTGAAAATATCGCAAAATATATTGATAATCGTGACAGTGTAACTTCCAAAGTAGGAACACCAGCAAATCCAGAGCACATTTTTATGACAGATGGAGCCAGTGAAGGTGCAAAAAATATTTTGGAGTTACTCATCACAAACGCAAATGATGGTATAATGATTCCTATTCCGCAATACCCACTTTATTCAGCTACTATCCAGCGTTGTGGAGGTGTGCAAGTTAATTATTATCCAAACGAAGATGACGATTGGTCACTTAATAGTGAGATTTTGGATGAGTCTTACAAAAATGCAATTGCAAATGGAGTTAATGTAAAAGCGATTGTTGTGATAAATCCTGCAAATCCTACAGGTGCAATTTTAGATGAACAGAGCATTAGTGAAGTAATTAGTTTTGCCGAAAAAAATAATCTTGCTATTATTGCCGATGAAGTTTATCAAGAAAACCTATATGGTGGAGAATTCAATTCTTTTGCAAAAGCTATTAGAGGAACACAGATTCCGCTTTTCAGTTTACACAGCACATCAAAAGGATTTTATGGAGAATGCGGACATCGTGGTGGATATTTGGAAGTCAGAAATCCACCAATAATAGATGGCTTTGACATTCCATTTATTGATGTTTTATTCAAACAAGCTTCTGTAAATTTATGTTCAAATACAGTGGGTCAGGCAATGGTCTATCTGATGGTAACTCCACCTAAATACGGAAGCAAATCTGCTGTGTTATTCAATCAAGAAAAAGAGAATATTCTCTCTGAACTGCACGATAAAGCAATAATAATCAAAGACGCATTTACTCAAATGGAAGGAGTTGAATGTTTTGGTAGAATTGGAGCAATGTATCTGTTCCCAAGATTAAACAAACTTCCCGCAAAAACAACTGATTTCGATTATTGTATGAATCTATTAAAAACAACTGGACTTACCACAGTCAATGGTTCAGGATTTGGACAAAAAGCTGGAACTCACCATTTACGAATCGCATTTTTGCCACCAAAAGATGTTTTGGAAGAAGTTCTACCTCAATGGATTGAATTTCATAATGATTATGTTAAGTAATTTTACTGAATGCTCTTCCTGGATGTTTGATGATAGAAAATTGAAATGGGGAAACCTGACACTCAACTCTTGGTTCTAGGTGGTTTTTTGAGATTAGATAAATTAGAAAATCCTTTGAGAAACCACTAAAATCGTTAAAACAAACCGAAAATACAAGAAATCCACGATCGTGGGCTAACCGAAGGGACATAACTACTAATCGTTTCAAACGATTTACCCAAAATACTGTTTGTCAAAGGAGTCTTAGATAAATTTCGAACCTACTTCACTGCGTTCTGCTACATACCTCCTACTTCTACTTTTCATCAACTAACTTACGGTTTTAATCAGGTTTTTTGGTATATTCCAATCCATATACCATTCGATTACCTGTTTTGTTAGCCCAAGCAAGTTTTGCTTTATATTCTCTAATTTTTCCATCATTATTTCTAAGAACATTGAACTCAATTGGCAGTTCAGTAACTAAACAAATTCCAGTATCAGAAACATCAACTGATTCTGATTTTGTGGTATCCACAAATACAATTACCTCGCTTTGTAAGGGTGTGCGTTCAGCTATTCGCCTTTCTTTCCCATCCTTCAAACTCATATTTCATCCTCCTAATTGTTTATAAATTAACCAACTTGTAGTACAAAAGCAAATGTTGTAGGTCACAGAAATGAAATTTCGCATCAGTTTCTTTGAATTCAGGTTCTTCTGAGTTGCAGGGTAACAGGAAACAGTTTAACATCAAACGAAACATTTTAAATATAATTTTCGCAAAAACAAAAAAAGAGCGATTGCTCTTTTGGTGGGTGACTGATGGGACTCGAACCCACGACATCCTGAACCACAATCAGGTGCTCTAACCAACTGAACTACAGTCACCATACAGTAGTCGAGGTAGCAGGATTCGAACCTGCGACCCCCTGCTCCCAAAGCAGGTGCGCTAACCGGACTGCGCTATACCTCGTTAATTACATCAATAATCAAGCTGATAAAATTACAGAATTGATTACAACCGATGCAAATGCTATTCGTAAAAGCACCCATTATTTTTACAGAAAATATTCTATACCTAACAAAACAACATTATATTCCTCGCTATTTTCTTCTGTAAATTGGGACTACTATAAGATTAACTAAAATGAGAACTTGGAGGTTTTGTGAAACAAATTACTATAAAATATTGGTTGCTGATTTTTATATTTTCAATGAATTATGCTGTATATGTAACAGATATGCCAATAACTGTTACTCAACCAGATGGAACTGAAATAAACTGTTATTCTTCTGGAGATGAATTCTTTAACTGGATTCACGATGAAAACGGTTATACTATCATCCAAAGCGATATTGATGGATTTTTCTACTTTGCTGAAAAAGTCGGCGAGGTTCTTAAGCCATCGCAATATCTACCCATTTTTGATGATCCAAATACTAAAAATCTCGAAAAATGGGCAAAAATATCAGAAACTGAATATCGTAAAAGAGTTCAAAATTTCAGATCCACTTTAGTCGATCGGGATGCACCAACATCAGGGGTAGTTACAAATCTAAACATTTTTATCAGATTTAATGATGAGGAAGAATTTTCAAATCCTCGTTCTTATTACGATGATGTTTATAACAAAATTGAAGGACCCTCGTTGATCGACTATTATGATGAAGTATCTTACGGAGTACTTGAGGTCAATACTCCACATTTTCCAATTTGCGAGTTGGATGAAAGTCTATCATATCAAGACCCCGAACCGAGAAGCTATTATCAACCATACAATCCAGTTACGAATCCAAATGGCTATCAAAATGATGATGATCGTAGATATCGTGAGCACACACTTCTGAAAAATGCAATTGAATTTATTGAACCAGAAGTCGCAGAAGATTTGGATATTGATTCGGACAATGACGGATTTGTAGATAATGTTTCTTTTTTAGTTTATGGTAGTCCCGGAGCTTGGGCATCTTTACTTTGGCCTCATCGTTGGTCGTTGACATCTTATGATGTTTATATCAATGATAAATTAGTAAGTGATTATAACTTTAATATGGAAACAGGTGGGTATTTTACTGTTGGAACTATTTGTCACGAATTTTTCCACACGCTCGGAGCTCCTGACTTATACCACTATTATGATAATACTTCCCCAAATGCTGTTGGTGGTTGGGATATTATGGAGCAATCATCTGACCCACCTCAATATATGTGTGCTTTTATGAAATGGAAATATGGTGATTGGATTCCAGAAATCCCTGAAATTACTGCATCAGGAAACTATTTTATGTTACCACTATCTAATCCTAACAACAACTGTTTCAAATTTAGTTCGCCGAATACTGACACTGAATATTTTGTAGTAGAATACCGAGTAAAGGAAGGAATATATGAAATAAATACTCCTGGAGAAGATAACGGTTTATTGGTTTATAGAATTAACACTACTGTAGGCAATGGTAACGCTGACGGTCCACCTGACGAAGTTTATTTATATAGAGTTAACGGTACATTAACAAGTAATGGAAGTTTTGGGCAAGCTCCGTTTAGTGCATCTGTCGGCAGAACTCAAATAAATGACTCTACAAATCCATCGTGTTTTCTGACAGATGGATCTCCTGGTGGACTAAGCATAATGAATATCGGAGAAGCAGGTGAGATAATTGAATTTAACTTTATCAATTTATTTTTAGATGCGAAACTATCTTCAATCATCGATAATGGAGATGGAGATGGAGTTCCAAATCCAGGTGAAAATATTACATTGAACATAGAACTTGAAAATTTTTCTTCAGATATTCAAGCAACAGAAATTATTGGATACTTATCAACCGAATCCGAAGTGGAAATACCAATTAGTGAAATTAATTTCGATGATATGTCTGCTGGTGAAACAGTATCAGCATCAGCTGAGGTGATTCTACCTGAAAGTATCGAGTTGGGAATTGCTGAATTTTCATTGCAAATTTCAGCCAACTTTAACGAAAATGGCAACATTTTGGATTATGAAGATGAAATTGATTTCTCGTTTGAAATCAGTCTTGACCAAGCTGGATTTCCATACCTAACAGACGAGCAAATTAAAACTTCTCCAGCTGTTGTGGATTTAGACGAAGATGGAGATTTTGAAATTATATTTGGTGATGATTCAGGACTTGTTCATTGTATCAATTCTCTAGGTGAAGAGATGAGTAATTGGCCATTCGATGCTTATGATGAAATTTGGGGATCACCAGCGGTGGCAGATTTAGACGAAGATGGAGATTTTGAAATCGTAGTTTCTTCAAAGAGTAAAATTCTCTTTATTTTGGATCAATATGGAAATCTTTTAACTTCTTACGATTCAGATATTGATGAGGAAGGCCAGTGGCTGATGGGTACTCCATCAATCGGAAATATGGATGATGATAGCGATTTGGAAATTGTATTTGGAGGATATTCTAATCCAGGGTGGTTGTATGCTATCAACTTGGATGGTACTGATGTTGATGGATTTCCTTACGAATTGAATGAGAAAATTCAAAGAGGTATCGCACTTGGAGATTTTAATAATAATGGGAAATCGGATATGGTATTCGGCACCGATGACAGTAATCTTTACTTTCTCTACGATGATTTGACCATTGCTGACGGATTTCCTGTAAATGTAGGAAACGATATACGCTCTGCACCATCTATTTTAGATATTTATGGAAACAAAATTATTTGTTTCGGTTCAAAAGATAACTCGTTCTATGCTATCAATTCAGATGGATCAACTCGATTTATAATTCCAACGGGTGGAGATGTAAATTCTTCACCATCATTTTTGGATGTAAACGATTTGGGAACTGCCATTTTCTTTGGTTCTGATGATGGGAACCTTTATGCTGTTGATATTAATGGTAATTCGCTTGTAGGCTGGCCTCAAAACTTGAATGATGCTGTAAGCGCATCTGCTGTTTTTGCAAATTTGGATTCAGATAACACACCTGAAATTATTTGTTCAAATGAAGGCAATAAACTCTATGCTTTCAATTTAGATGGCACTACCGTTGATTATTTTCCAATTGGTGAGGATAATACTTTTACAGGTTCATCTGCTGTTTTTGATACTGACAACGATGGTGATTTAGAAATTCTAACCGGAAATGCTAATGGACTGTTTAGTATAGATGTCAAAGAACTTGGATCTACCGAAAACTACTGGAATTTGTATCGGGGTAATTTATTGAGAAATGGATATTTTGAGAGCCAAATTACACAAAACTCCAATGATGAAACATACTTTAATCCAAAAGGTTTTGGACTAAACTCTATTTATCCTAATCCTTTTAATCCATCTACTACGATTGGATTTACCATACCAACTGTAGAGACATATCGCAATGTATCTCTACAAATCTACAATTTACAAGGTCAACTGGTAGAAACACTTGTTAACGGAAAACTTTTAGAGGGTTATCATCAAGTTATTTGGAATGCAGATAATCAACCTAGTGGAATATATTTTGCAAAACTAACGGCAAATGGTTTCACTCATAATCAAAAACTCCTACTCTTGAAGTAAATAAAATTTAGTTTATTCTTGTTCTAGTACTATAAAATTCAAGTAAATTCTCAGTTAGAACTGATGGCACAAAATTGAGATTAACCTACTCAGAACAACTTACTTATTTTATTCTACGAATTTTCAGCAGGATTATTGCGTATTTTCCAAGGAGTTGCACATTGTATTTTGGGAGATGTTTTGGCTGGATAGTTTGGAAATTCTTTCCAATCAGAAGAAAAGTAGCTCTTAAAAATCTAACTATCGCTTTCCCAAACAAATCTGATAAAGAAAAGAATATCATTCTCAAAAATACTTATAGCCATTTCGGAATGGTGATGATAGATTTTTTAAGAATGCCATACCTCACGCTTCGCAAGTTAAACAAAATCTTACAAATTGATGAGAACACCATCAAACTCTTGAACTCAACCAAAAACGGAATCATCGTTAGCGGTCATATTGGAAATTGGGAGATGTTTCAACCAGCTTTTGGAATGAACCAATTTCCTTTTTTTGTTGTAGCTCAGTCTCAGAGAAATAGAGGTGCAAATAAATTTTTCACTTGGGTTCGCGAATCTTCAGGAATCCAAATAATCTACAAACAAGATTCTGCAAAAACTATGCTCAAATCTTTAGAGAAAGGTTTCCTCGGTTTAGTTAGTGATCAGTTTGCTGGAAAATCTGGTATTGTTGTGGATTTTTTCAATCGACCAACTTCCATACCTAAAGGTGCTGCTACTTTTCACGAGAAAACAGGCATTCCTATTTTATCAGGATTTTGTATATTATCGGGTGATTTTAAGTATCATCTTTCACTTCGAGAGATGAAATTACAGAAATCGATGTATAATTCAGACGATTTAATATTGAATATCAGTCAGCAAATTGCAAAAGATTTGGAAGAAAAAGTAAAGGATTTTCCTGAACAATATTTTTGGTTTCACCGGAAATGGAGGAGAAAAATATGATCTATGCTGCCGATAATAAATTTCTTGATTATGCAGTCTCTCTCTTAAAAGATGGAGATATCATCGCTTATCCAACAGATACACTTTATGGAATTGGAGCAGACGCAACAAATACGGACACAATTCACGAAGTTAATCACATCAAAGGACGAACTCAACCTCTAAGCATAGTATTAGAAAATATCGATGATATTCTCAAGTACGCCGAAATGAATGAACATCAACAAAGTGAAATCCAAAAACTATTCCCAGGTCCCTACACAGTTTTACTGAAGAAAAAAGTATCTGAGCTATCTCCTTTAATCACTTTGGATTCCACTTTAATTGGAATCAGAATCCCGAAGCACCCCTTCCCTATTCAAATTGTGGAAGCATTGGGAAAACCGATCATTACTACAAGTATCAATCGACATGGAACAGAACCACTAAAAGATATCAGTCAAGTTGCAATTGATTTCCCTGATATTGTTATTTTTGAAGATCAAATTGTTAAGAATTCAAAAGGTTCAACGATAATAGATATGACTCAAAACAATCCAAAAGTTGTGAGAGTTGGAGATGGAAAATATCCTCTATGAAATTGTATTTGAGAATATTATCATTCGTAAAACCTTACAGATTGATCGCATTTATATCAATAATTGCATCTGTTTTCTTTGTAATGATGAATGCTTTTTCATTGTGGATGATAAGCTCCTTGCTCAGCACTATTATGCAACCTGA
>CAZSJY010000028.1:0-2301 GCA_964607375.1 uncultured bacterium | reverse complement strand
ACTCCAATTAACGATATGATTGGAGTCTCTATCGGAATCATTTTATTGTGGATTGGTGGAAAAGAGGTGCTAACATCTGGTTCGTTAACTCCTGAGAGTTTCATCAGATTTATCATATACCTATTTGCAATGATGGATCCAATTAAAAAACTCAGCAATGTAAACACTAAAATTCAAGCTGGACTGGCATCTGCGGATCGAGTTTTTAATGTAATGGATACCCCTTCAAATATAGTTGACCCAGAAAATCCAATTCAAATTGATGAATTTAGAAACGAAATCAAATTTACAGATGTTCATTTTGGGTACGAACAATCTGATAAACCAGCATTGTCCAAAATTAACTTGGAGATTAAGAAAGGTGAAATGGTTGCGCTTGTTGGATCGAGTGGAGCAGGGAAAACAACATTGGTTGATCTAATCCCAAGATTTTACGATATTTGTGATGGACAAATAACAATCGATGATACTGATATTCGTAAGTTGTCACTGGTTTCTTTACGCTCTTTGATGGGAATTGTTAATCAAGATACAATTTTGTTCAACGATACTGTTGCAAATAATATCGCTTATGGACTCAAAGACGCAACGATTGATAAAGTTGAGCAAGCTGCTGAGGCTGCAAATGCTTTGGAATTCATCAAACAACTTCCAAGTGGATTTGATACTATTGTCGGTGAAAAAGGAACTCGACTTTCTGGAGGTCAACGACAACGAATTTCAATAGCCCGAGCGATATTGAAGAATCCATCTATTTTAATTTTAGATGAAGCTACATCTTCCTTAGATACAGAATCTGAAAGAAAAGTACAGGATGCAATTGATAATTTGGTTAAAGATCGAACTGTTATCGTTATTGCACATCGTTTATCAACAGTTGTTAATGCAGACAAAATAATCGTTATGGATAATGGAAAAATTGTTGAAACTGGCAAACACAAGGATTTGATAAAAAATAATGGTATTTATCATCAACTCCATAACCTGCAGTTTAAGGGAAATTCATAATGGTAACTGCAATTATTTTGGCAGGTGGTTCAGGTTCTCGGTTCGGTGGCGAAACTCCAAAACAATTTATGGAAATCAATGGCAGAAGAATTTTAGATATTTCTGTTCAAACTTTTGTAAAACATAAACTCATTGATGAAGTGATTTTAGTAGTTCATTCAGAATGGATTGATAAGATTCAAAAAGAATACCAAAATCTAATCGTAGTTAGTGGTGGTAAAACCCGCAGAGATTCTTCTCAAAATGGACTAAATGCTTGCTCTGAAGATACTAAGTTTGTATTAATTCACGATTCAGCTCGTCCTTTTGTGAGTAATCAAATCATATACAATTGCATAAACTCACTATCCAATTGTGAAGCTGTAACTACTGCAATTCCTGTTGTGGATACTATAGTTGAAGTTGAAAATCAAGTAATTACTCGAATGCCAAATAGATCTAAATTTTGGGCAGAACAAACTCCACAGGGATTTCATATTGAAACTATCAAATCAGCTCATCAAAATTGTATAGAAGATGTTACCGATGATATTAAACTTGTTCATTCATTGAATGTAAAATCTAAAATCGTTGAAGGAAACGAACTCAGTTTCAAAATCACAAATGAAAACGATTTACACATGGCAAAAATGATTGTAGAAAAGAATTATGAAATTTGACATAATAGAATCATTAAGTATGATTATCCTCTTGATGCTATCAGAGAAATTGTAAGTAATATGATTGTTCATCGTGATTACAGAGAAAATGGACTTTCAATTATCAAAATTTATGATGATAGGATTGAGTTTTATAATCCTGGTAATCTCTTTGGTGATTTAAATATAAAGCAACTATTAATCGGTAATTATTCACCAAAAACAAGAAACAGAGCAATTGCCAATATATTTAAAGAAGCTGGTATTATAGAACGATATAGTTCAGGAATTTCTCGCATAGTTAAAGCTTTCAAGTTACACAGTATTAAAAAACCTGAAGAATTTGCACAAGGATTTAGAGTAACCTTAGTCAAAAATGATATCAGTGGCGGTATAATTGGCGTAGATGGTGGTGATAGTGGCGGTGCAAATATAGTATTTGAATATCTTCAGAAAAACCCAAACCAAAATGCTAAAATTATAAGTAAAAACTTGAATATCCCTTTAAGAACTATTCAAAGATTGTTAAAACAACTGAAAGATGATGGGAAAATTATCTTTCAAGGTTCAAAGAAAACAGGTGGATATGTGATAACACGGAATAATCAATGAAAAAAATAATAACTTATGGTACTTTTGATCTATTTCACATTGG
>CAZSJY010000027.1:0-25091 GCA_964607375.1 uncultured bacterium | reverse complement strand
ATTACTATTTCTCGCTCCAAGAATATTTAGCAAATGACGATTTCGAATTAGCATATCAATCCACAATGGAAATCCACAAATTAACAATGGGTGTTGGCGGAGTTGAGCCAATAATGGAACCAACAATGCGCCCAAATTCAAATATCTCAGAACTTCGAAATTCATTCAGAGATGTATCGGAAATTCTGCGACAAGTTGTTCGAGAAAAATCGGTTAATCTAAATGTTGAAGAACGATTCTGTCCAGCCCCAGAAGGTGGGTATTGGTTACAAAAATCCGGTGAAGTGAAAAATCCATATTTCGGTAAAGATATGATTCCTTGTCACGCTGGAATTACTTGGGAAAACTCATCAAATACCGAAGTGAATAAATAAGGGAAGGACGCAAAATGCTTTCTAAACTCATTCAATTTTTCTTAAATAACCGATTGTCAGTAACATTGGCAACTTTGTTGATTGCTTTTTTGGGGGTTATGGTCGCACCGTTTGATTGGGAAATAGGGTTAGAGCGAAATCCAGTTCCGGTTGATGCTATCCCAGATATTGGTGAAAACCAACAGATTGTATTTACCGAATGGCACGGTCGTTCTCCGCAAGATATTGAAGACCAAATTACTTATCCTCTAACTTCGGCATTGATGGGAGTGCCCGGGGTGAAGACAGTTCGTGGAATTTCAATGTTCGGATTTTCAACAATTTATGTGATTTTCGATGAAGATATTGAGTTTTATTGGTCGAGAAGTAGGATACTAGAAAAACTAGCATCGCTTCCAGATAACCTATTACCGGATAGTGTTTCACCTGCACTCGGACCTGATGCTACTGGTTTAGGACAAATTTTCTGGTACACTCTCGAAGGATATGATGGTAATGGAAATCCAACTGGTGGTTGGAGTTTGGACGAACTACGAACCATTCAGGATTTCACTGTAAAATACGGATTGATGTCAGCTGAAGGAGTAGCAGAAGTCGCAAGCGTTGGTGGATTTGTGAAAGAATATCAGGTTGATGTCAATCCCGATAAAATGTTTGCAAATGATGTTACATTGACAGAGGTTTTTAATGCCGTAAAGCATTCCAACGCTGATGTCGGAGCTAAAACTATAGAAGTCAATAATGTTGAATATGTAGTTCGTGGAATTGGATTTATAAAACAAATCCAAGACATAGAGCAAGCGGTTGTAAAAGTGACGAATAATATCCCAATTCTCATTAGTGACATTGCTGATGTAACCCTTGGTCCTGCACTTCGCCGTGGAGCGTTGGATAGAGAAGGTGCTGAAGCAGTAGGTGGAGTTGCGGTTGTCCGCTATGGTGAAAATCCGTTAACAACAATACAAAATGTAAAAGAGAAAATCTCTGAAATTTCTCTCGGTCTTCCAAAGAAAACACTTCCAGATGGAACAGTTAGTCAAGTTAAAATCGTTCCATTTTACGATAGAACTGAACTCATCCAAGAAACATTAGACACCCTAAATCGTGCTTTGATCGACGAAATTCTTTTAACAATAATCGTGGTGATTTTTATGGTTATGCACTTGCGGTCCGCTCTGTTGATTTCTGGATTACTCCCTTTAGCTGTGTTATGTGCATTTATCGGAATGAAATGGTTTGGTGTTGACGCAAATATTGTTGCACTATCTGGAATTGCAATCGCCATTGGTACCATCGTGGATATGGGAATTATAATGACAGAGAATATCCTAAAACACTTCAGAAATTCCGATGGAAATGACTCAAGATTGAAAATAATTTCTACCGCCAGTAAGGAAGTCGGTGGTGCTGTTTTGACTGCAATTTCAACAACGGTGATTTCATTTCTCCCAATTTTCACAATGACCGGTGCCGAAGGAAAATTATTTAAACCCTTAGCATATACTAAAACTTTTGCTTTGATTGCCTCTGTTATCATTGCCTTGTTCATTTTACCGACTTTCGCTATGGCAATGTTCAGAAAACAAAAGCAACATATTTCATCAGTAAAATCGAGAAGATATGTAATCGGAAACGGATTATTGATATTATTCGTATCATTGTTTTTATCACATCATTGGAGCCCATTAGGAAAACACATTTTGTTCATTTGGAATTTCTTTTTTGTGATTTCTTTTTTGGTAATTATTCTCGGAGCTTTTCAATTATTCATCAAAAAGTATGAAATATTGCTTGAGTGGTGTCTCAAACATAAAAAACAATTTATGGTTTTTCCTGCAAGTATTGTAGTTCTGGGATTAACCATTTGGTTAGGATTTCCAAGACTCACAAATTGGTTGCCGGATGGAATAAAAAAACTCCGTCCGATGGTTGCAATGTCTCACACATTCCCAGGACTTGGTAAAGAATTTATGCCATTATTGGACGAGGGTTCATTTTTATATATGCCAACAACAATGCCTCATGCAGGAATAGGCGAAACTCTCGATGTGTTGCATAAATTGGATATGGCAATTTCAACAATTCCGGAAGTTGAATCGGTCGTTGGAAAAATCGGTCGAGCAGAAACCGCACTAGATCCTGCTCCACTTTCTATGGTTGAAACTGTAATCAATATCATCCCAGAATATACTGAAGAAGATGGAGAAACTGTTCGCCAATGGCGTAAAAATATCAAAACAATGGACGATATTTGGAATGAGATAGTAAAAGTTGCACAACTTCCAGGAACAACTTCTGCACCCAAACTAATGCCTATTTCCACGCGTTTGGTTATGCTACAATCTGGTATGCGAGCACCAATGGGAATCAAAGTTAAAGGTCAAGATTTGACAACAATCGAGCAGACGGGATTGAAATTAGAAGAAATGTTGAAATCGGTATCTGGAGTAAATCCAGAAACTGTATTTGCTGATAGAATCGTTGGGAAACCATATTTAGAAATCGAAATTGACCGTGAGAAAATTGCACGATTTGGATTACATATTGGAAATGTGCAGAGTGTCATTGAAGTAGCTTTGGGTGGAAAACCACTCACTCAAACTGTTGAAGGTCGAGAACGATACGCTGTTCGCGTTCGATATGCTCGCGAACTACGAGATGATTTTGATGAACTTGGACAAATTCTAATTCCTACTCCAACCGGTCAACAAATTCCACTTATCGAACTTGCAGAAATCAAATATCGTCGTGGTCCTCAGATGATAAAATCAGAAGACGGATTCCTCATTGGATATGTTCTGTTTGACAAACTTAAAGGTTATGCAGAAGTTGATGTTGTAGAAAATGCAAAGTCATTTCTCTCAGAAAAAACAGAAGATGGAGAATTTGAACTTCCTTCTGGAGTGAGTTTTTCTTTTGCTGGTTCTTATGAAAATCAGATTAGAGCCCAAAAAAAACTGATGGTTATTTTACCATTAGCACTTTTGGCGATAATGTTGATTTTATATTTCCAATTTAAGAAATTTTCTACGACTGCTTTGGTGTTCACAGGAATTTTCGTGGCGTGGAGTGGTGGATTTATTTTGATTTGGCTGTACAGTCAAGGTTGGTTTATGAATTTTTGGGGATTACGAGAACTGTTCCACATCTCACCCATTAATTTGAGTGTTGCAGTGTGGGTTGGATTTTTAGCATTGTTCGGTATCGCAACCGATGATGGTGTTTTGATCGCAACATACCTAAAACAATCTATGGAAACAAACAATCCAAAATCCCGAAAAGAAATTCATTTGGCGGTTTTGTCAGCTGGAAAAAAACGGGTTCGCCCTGCAGTTATGACAACAGCAACCACAATTTTAGCATTATTACCTATTTTAACATCTACCGGGAGAGGTTCGGATATAATGATTCCAATGGCAATTCCAGTTTTTGGTGGGATGGTGTTTGAAGCACTAACAATGTTTGTAGTGCCGGTTTTATATTCAGCGATTGAAGAAAGAAAGATGAGTAAAGGGTGAAAGAGAGTGTTGGAGTAATGTAATTGTGGAGAAAAAAATTAACTTTTTGAAAATTGACATGTCAAATAGAACTTATAGGAAAATAAATAAAAAGGATAAAAATGAAACTTAAATTAAATGATTATAGATATTTGTTAATAATTCTAGTATTTGGATTGTTGTTTTCACAACATCCAAGTGGTGGGCGGATGATGAATATGAAAGGAACTATTTCCGGAACTGTTGTGGATTCTCTGAATTCTGCTACAATCGAGTATGTTTCAATTTCTGTAACCAGTCTTCGTAGCGGAGAATTGGTAACAGGCGGAGTTACTGACGAATTTGGAAATTTCAGAATTAACTCACTTCGTCCGGGGAAATATGAATTACTTATAGAATTTATTGGATATGATAAGAAAACCATCAAACCTGTTTTTCTAAATCCAAGAGAAGGATTGGACAAAAACATCGGGACCATTGCTTTAACTCCTGGTGTTCTCCAAATGGATGAAATCCAAGTTACCGAAGAAGCACCATTACTGATTAATACCATTGACAAAATGATTTTCAATGTTGAGCAAAACAAAACTTCTATCGGTGGAACTGCATCAGATGTTCTTGAAAATGTGCCGTCAGTTGATGTTGATATTGACGGGAATATCAGCCTGCGAGGAAGCGAAAATGTGCGAGTGTTAGTTGACGGAAAACCATCTGGACTTACAGGTAGCGGACGACGAGCAATTTTGGATAATATCCCGGCATCAACCATTGAAAGTGTAGAAGTTATAACCAATCCATCAGCCAAATACGACCCCGACGGAATGGCTGGAATAATCAACCTCAAGTTAAAGAAAAATAGACTCTATGGTTTTAATGGAAATGCTTCAGTTAGTATCGGTGATAAGAACCGCTACAATGCGAGTGCGATGATCAATTATCGAACTGGTCCATTGAACCTATATTCCAATTACTCGTGGAGGCAACACGAAAATCAAGGTGCAGGCTGGCAATTTAAAACTTCTGACACATTGTTTACAGAATCAAATACAAATGGTATTCGAAATTCGCAATCTCAAATGATAAAATTTGGTGCAGATTATAACCTCACTGAAAAACTATCTCTTGTATCAAATGTTTCATTTAATTTGAACGATAGAACTCACAATAACACAACTACCTTCGATTATTATGAGAGCATAAATCCAGACACAATTGAAACAGAAGGGAGTGAAGTATACAAATCTTCTAATCATAGTTTTAATGATGGGAACAGTCTCGATTGGACAGTCGGTTTATACAAAGATTTCGAAAATCCAACTCAAAAACTATCTATTGAGGTAAATCAAACACAGTCGATTGATGATGATGAATCAACCAGATTTGATTATTATCCATCAATTACAGATACTTTAGATGTTATCCAAGATGAAGAATATAAAAACACCACTATACAATTTGATTATACTCACTCAATTGACGATAGAACAAAATTCGAGATTGGCGGTAAATCATATATGCAGAATATGACAAAATCAGAAATTGAAAATTCTCCCGATTTGATGGATTCAATGAGCTTTCAATATGATGAGAATATTTATGCAGGTTATTTGATTGCAAGCCAACAACTAAACGACTTGCTTGGGATTCAAATCGGGCTACGAGCCGAATTTGCAGAAACCAACATTGATACAGGTGCAGTAATTCCACCAAACACATATCAAAGTTTGTTCCCAAGTGGTCATTTGCAATCTAAGTTAACAGAAAAAGTCACTTTCCAGTTAAGTTATAGTAGGAGAGTTAATCGTCCACATAGTTGGCATATTAATCCTTTTAAGAGGCGATATAGCCCTATCTTCGAAAGACAAGGGAACCCATATCTCAAGCCAGAATATATCGATTCTTGGGATGTTAGTTATTTGGCAATGGGACAAATGGTTTCGGTTTATGTCAAAAATGTAGAAGATATGATTCGCCATTACAGAATTGAGAAGGATAACGAACCAACTCTGTTAACTTACAAGAATTTAGGGAATGCTCGCCAAGTAGGCATTGAATTGGTTTCAAATTTTAAACCTTTACCATTCTTGAGCTTATTGGCAAGTGTGAACGCTTTTGAATCTATCATTTATGAATTTAGTAAGGATGTAATTGAATCAGAAGATGATTTAAGTACAGATACTCGTGGGATTAGAGGTCGAGTTTCAGCAACCTTTTCATTACCAACAAATATAGAAATGCAGCTCTCAACCAGATTTAGAACTCCAATGGAAGTTACTCAAGGAACTGTTGGTGGAGTTGGTTCGCTTGACATTGCCATTGAAAAAACTACTTCAAATGAAAAAGGTACATTTGTATTAAAAATTGGTGATGTGCTTGATACACGAAAGTTTTCAATCAGTTCTGACAATTTTGAGTCGTGGAGAAGATGGCAAGAAGGACCAACCTATTTGTTGAGTTTTTCTTACAGATTTGGTGATATGAAAGACAGTAAGCGAATGCGTCGCGGAAGTTCTGAAATGAATGGTGGGATGGATGCTGAAGGAATGGGATATTAATTAAGTTTGAGAATGTAATATAGGTTTAGGTTAAGTGAAAAACATCGAAGAGATGAAGTCAGAAATAGAGTTCGACTTCTAAAATCGATAAAATAAACAGAAAGGAAAAAGATCATGAAAAGAATACTCTTTATGGTAATGGTAATCAGTTTGTTTGCTTGCGATAAAGCAAATTGCTGTAACAATAATGATGGAAAATGCAAACATGCAGTTGAGCAAGGTTGTGATAAACCATGTGATAAACACAAAGATTGCCCAAAAGATGGTAAGTGCAAACACCACAAACAAAATGAAAATACAACAGAAATGAGTGAGGGAACTCCTCATAAAGGTTGTAAAAAAGGTGGTGTGGATAAATGCAAAATGAAGGGCAAAAAATGTGGATCAATGGGTAAAATGATGGATAATGATGATGAAAAACTCATCTATTATACTTGTCCAATGGATGCTCATAAACATATCCGTGGTAGAGAAGCTGGTAAATGCAGTGAATGTGGAATGGATATGGTTGCAGGTGTTATAACAACTAAAGAAAAAGCTGATTTCTATGGTTGTCCAATGGTAATGCACAGTCATATTCGTTCTGATGAAGCCGGCGCTTGCAAAGATTGTGGGATGAATCTCGAACCAATGCGACTTGTAAAGTAACAGCAAAATGTGGTAGTGGAGTTTTGGAGTAATGGAGAAAAAGTATAACCACTAATTACACTAATTTCGTGAAATTGGTGTAATTCTATGTTTAAAGGACTTTATCTTCTTGCTCCAAGCTCCCTGCTTTTAAGAATTGGGAGAATACAATGAAATTTCTTTTTAAAGTACCTGACATGATGTGTGAAAGTTGTGCATCTAAAATTCGTACTGCATTAGAAAATACCGATGTGGTTGAAAATTTTGAAATTGATATTCCAAACAAATCAGTAACTATTCACGGGTCTTCTGATATACAAAACTTGATTGAAATTATACAAAATGCAGGATTTACTCCGGAAGAATCAAAAAAGAGTGGTTTGTTCGGGAAGTTTATGAAGCAATGAAAAACAATTGTTGCAGTTCTAAAAAAGGAAGTAACTCAGTAACAGTTATTCCAGGGATGTTATGCTATTGTTTTGAATTTACTGAAGATGATATCCGAAAAGATATTGAAGATAAAGGCACCACAGATATTCCCAATAAAATTCAATTAGAAATCAAAAATGATAATTGCAGATGTTCTGAATTAAATCCGTCTGGAAAATGTTGTTTGGGAAATGTTCTAAACTTTGTAAATTCACTAAAGTTAGAAGATAGTTAGGAGAATTTATGAAAGTGGAACTTTTTAGTGCTGGGTGTAAATTGTGTGATGCAACCCTTGAGTTCTTGAATAACAATTTCCCAAAATTGGAACTTGTTGTTCACCTTGTAAGCGACTGTGTTGATGGTAGTTGTTGCCAGTTGGCAGCAAAATATGATATTCGAGCAGTACCATCAATTGTCGTCGATGGAAAAGTTGTTCAAGTTGGTATTCCAAGTTTAGCTGACAAAGAAAGGTTGAATGATATACTACTTGCTTAATCTATGACTTAGGTTATTTATGACAAACAATTATAAAATACTACTTATAGATGATGGAACTCAGATTACAGGATTTATAAAAAAATTCTTGCAATCATATGATTTTGGTGTAACTGCATTTCACGAACCCGATGAAAGCATTAAATTCCTCAAAAACAGAAAAATAGATTTTGTAATTTTGGATGTGATGTTACCAGGAACTGATTGGTTCAAAGTTCTAAAAGAAATTCGTGTAATATCGGAAGTTCCTATTATAATGCTCTCTCCTAGAGATGTTACAGATCGAATAATTGCTTTAGAACTTGGTGCTGATGATTGCATATCAAAGCCTTTTGAACCTTATGAGCTACTTGTAAAGATTCAAGCAGTTATTCGCCGTAGTGTTTCTCAATCTGTTAATCTTTATGTAAAATCATTTGAAGGATTGACTGTCAACAGACTCACAGAAAAAGTCGAAGTTAATGGCAATCCCATTCATCTAACTACAGCTGAATTTGAAGTGTTTAAACTATTTATAGATCATCCAAATGATAATCTGAACAGAGAATTTATTATTGAACACCTAAAAGGAATTCAATGGGAAGCAACAAACAGGTCTGTTGATTTGTTGGTTAGTCGTCTTAGAAAAAAACTACACGATGATGTTCATAATCCCAATTTTATAAAAACTGTCCACGGTGAAGGTTATAAATTTGTTGGGAAACCTATTTCTTAATTTTCGATTTGTTACAAATAGTAACAAATTTGTACATATTGATACATTTGAATTCTTTTATATATTACTATTGCTTAATAGTTTATCAGTGAAGGAGTATCATAAATCAAGAGAGATAAGGTTATGAAGATACTATTATTATTTTGTATTTCGGTAGCATTTGTATCAGCTCAATATTCTTTGGATTGGGAAATTGAACAGAATGAAAATGATTTCGGAGCAATTTATTATGATTTGAATGAAGACGGAGTAAAAGAATTAGGTAAGTTTTGGTTTAATACGGTAACATTTTTTGATGGTACAAACGAATTCAACCCAGTATGGCAACTTGAAAGTGCAAATTTTGAATATCTGACACTGTGGAATTTGTTCGAATTGGACGATAATGTAAGAAAGGCAGTTTTCCTAAATTCAAGTTATTACGATACTGTACTTTCCAAAATCTCTGTTTATTCTATTTTAAGCACACAACCAAGTTGGGAAACCGAAATATTTAATGGTTCAATTTATAATATAGAAACTGAAGATTTAGATAATGATAACCAAAAAGAGCTTATTTTTTCATTAAACATTTACGATAATTCAGACACAAGCTATACAAGTCAAATCCATATCCTTAATAGTTTAAATGGAGAAACTGAATGGATTAGTAACTTGTATTCCGGATATATGGTTGGTCCTTATGTCGGAGATATGGATGGCGATAATATCATAGAAATTGTTTTCAATCTTTACGATTATAAAAATGAATTTTATACAATCCATTCCTTAGAATACCAAAATAACACTCCACCAAATTATCCGGACTGGACGGTAAACCCAAACGATTTTGAATTTAATATGGTTTTGACAGGTGCATTGTTTTTTGATGGTATAGAATCTTACAACGAAATTGATATCGTCGGTGCATTTGTAAGCGACGAATGTGTTGGTGTTGCATCTCCAACTTATTTTCCTCTTACTGAACATTACACCGTGAATTTAATGCTCTATGGAAATGAAACTGAAGGAGATGCAATCACCTTTAAGGCATATAATTATGACGAAGATTTGGTTTATGATTTTGTGTTAGAATCCGTTCAATTTTCCGCAAATGCGATAATTGGAAATGATATTGACCCTTTTGAGATTAACGCAAGTAGTGCATATCAAATGGTATTGAATTTCCCTGCAGGGTGGAACTGGTTCTCGTTGAATCTTGAAAATAATGATATGGCACTCAATACGGTTCTAACTTCATTGGAAGATAATGGGAGTTTGATTAAGAATCAAATCGGATTTGCAACTTACTATCCTGAATTTGGCTGGTACGGTCTTGATACATTTGACATTACTTTGATGTATATGATTGAAATGAACGAATATGATGATTTGGTTTTCAGCGGGTTTCCAGTAGCCACAAGTCTGCCAATCAACCTTAACGAAGGATGGAATTGGATTGGTTATTTACCTCAAGGTGTAAATTATGTAAACGATGCACTCGCAAGCATCGAAGACCACGGTGAGATGATTAAAAATCAAACAAGCTTCGCAACCTATTATGAAGGGTACGGTTGGTATGGATTTGAAACAATGAATCCTGGAATCGGATATATGTTACAAATGCGAAATTCTACAAATTTAGTTTATTCTCCTCCTCCGGAGATGATTGCAGTTTCCCCAGATTCTCATCACTGTGAACATCAAACATTTGATTTTCACAAATTCGAACACAATATGACAGTAACTGGAGTTGTTCAGATTAATGGAACTGAATGTAATAATCCTGCAGTTAAAGTAAATGCATATTGTGGTAATGAAATCCGGGGAACTGCTCCCCTACAGGTATTCCCGTTCAACGGAAGATACGAGTTTAATATGATGATTTATGGTAATTTCGACAACGATCAAATTAGATTTGAAATAACTGACAACGAAAATAATATCTATCGAGTAACTGAAGAAATTCAATTTAGAAAAAATGATATTATAGGTAATGGTTTCAACCCGATGTTGCTAAAATCTGATAATATTTTACCAACAGAATTTCAACTGTATTCACCGCACCCTAATCCATTCAATCCGATAACTACTATCAATTATGATTTACCAATTGATAGTTTTATATCTATAAATATTCATGATGTTGCTGGTCGTTTTATTCAAGAATTGGTAGATGACAGCAGAAAACAAGAAGCAGGGAAATATTCACTTCAATGGCATGCAAATGATTATGCAAGCGGTATATATTTAGTTAGTATGAAAACGCAAGAAAACACTTTTGTTAAGAAAATAACTTTGTTAAAATAGAAGGATAGAAAAATGAGAAATTTAATTTTATTTACTATGGTTTTATCGATTTTGTTCAGTCAGTACACAGAAGAGTGGCAAGTAGAGCAGGATCCATCAGAAAAAGGATTGGTTTATTTTGACCTTAATGATGATGATACACCTGAACTTACCAAAATTTGGATGAATAATGTCGTGTTTTTTGACGGAACCAACGATTATCAAATCATCTGGGAAATTGTTGAAGATAACTATGACTATCTCAATATCTATGAACTATACGATTTCGATGGTGATGGTGTGAAACAAGCAGTTTTTGTTTCTACAAGTTATGACCCGGTTTACCGCACAAAATTAGCTGTTTGGGATATATTTGGTAATGAGCCGGTTTGGGCTACAGGAGAACTATCTGGTGAGATATATTTCATAGATTCAAAAGACATGGATAATGATGGAATGGAAGAGCTCGTGTTTGGACTAAACGATTACAATTATGGAACTTCAACATACACTAGTAAAATTTATGTTTTAGATGGATCAACCGGTGTAATTGAGTGGTCAAGTGATTTGTTTAGTGGGTATATAGCTGGTCCTTATGTTGGTAATTTGGATACCGACGAACAAATGGAAATGGTGTACAATCTCTATGACTACGAAAACGAAATTTATACTTTACATGTTTTGCAATATACAGGTGGTGCGTTTATTTCAGATGAAACTCAAAATCCAACAGATTTTCAGCTTGGGCAAAATTTCCCAAATCCTTTTAATCCTATAACTATCATCCCTGTTACATTAAGTAAACCATCTCAAGTTAAAATCAATATTGTTGACATTAAAGGAAATATTGTATTTAGAATGTTGGACAAACAACTTCCTATGGGTCAACATCAATTCCCTTGGGCTGGAGTTGGACAAAGAGGAAATCATCTTTCAAGTGGTGTCTATTTCTATCAAGTTGAAACTCCAACCGGTATTATTACCCGTCCAATGGTGATGATGAAATAATTTAACTTTGTTGGATTGGTTTTTTTAAGATAATTGAAGTGAAGGATAACATTGATGAAAATCGTACTTTATTGGATCTTGTTTTCGATGTTCATTACAGTTTCTTTTGGAGAAACGAGTATTAATTTCGATGCATTGTATCCGTGGAATTTAGGAACTTCCGTTTATTATACTTATGGAAAATATTCGAATGGTGACGATTATAGATCTATCTCCGGATATCTTTCTATGGATAGAAGGTGGAGGGATCGATTTGCAATTTCTTACGAAGACCTAAAAATTACAGGCGATAATATGGATTATCGACAGTATAATATTCTTGGACGGGACTTCTTTTGGATAAAAACCGGATTTCGTATCGGTGGTATAGTTGGATTTTTTGATTCAAGTACTCTCGAGGAAACATGGCAAGATAGTTTGGTTGCAGATTCATTGTGGGTCAATCAACGAGGTGTTGTGCAGGATGTTAAGTATGCTTCAAGTGAACATAAGAGTAATACACATTTGAACGGTTGGATAGCTGGCACACAAATCACTGGTGACCTTAAGTGGTTTGGATATGCAATTTCTTACATTCATTCTGAATATTTCAATATTGAACATAAATCCGATGCTTACTTCTATGAAGAACCTTTTCTTGAAAATTGGTTTTTGTATAACGATACCACTTATTATTATGACAATATCAATGAGACTTATGTAAATCAGTATACCGGAATCATAAGCAGGCAACTTGGTAATCACCTTTTTAGGGCAGGAGGAATGCTGCAATATGTCAATGATTCGCCAATGGTTTCTGCTATTGGAACTTGGATTTGGCAACCACTTGATCCTCTTTCTATCTCAACATCTTTAATGATTGGTGAAAGTCGATATTCTGTGAATCCTTATGCATTGTTAATTAACAATAATCCTGATGTATTACAGGATTTATCAAATATTCATATTACATATAAACTCAATACCAATTGGCATTTGATTGGGGTTTATTCATTTCACAGATATGAAACAATTGTTGACAGAAAACCATATCATTCAAACTTTTTCACAATCGGTATACAAGGGAGGTTTTAATGAGATATAAATTTTTAGTATTATTGCTTTTTTTGGCGTTTTTCTATACACAAGATTCTTCAACAATGTCTGCAGAAATTATAATTAATGCAGACCACGGATGGCCAACACGCATTTCTATTTTCGGTGAATGTAACAACAAAGTGGCTTGGCTAGGAATATCCCTTTATCCATTTAATACGGTAGATGCAACTACCGGTGGAAGACATAGTAATTCAGAAATTGGTAACGGTCACTTTTCACAAGAGATACAAATTGACAAAGATTTACTCGGTGGAAGCTTTGAGGTTGCTCTTTGGAAAACAAAAGTGGACAAAATTGACTGTACTTTGGAATATTGCCATTGGTGTAAAATGAATGGTTACCATTTTGATGACTTATTAGTTTACAAATCCGGTTTATTGAATAGTATTGAAGGATACTAGGGAAATCACTTAATTTCTAAACTAAAAGCTAAATACTAAAAGCACTTGAATGAAATAAAATTTAAGAAAGGAAGGATAATGAAAGAAATTTTTAAATCAGAGTTAACATTAAGTCAAAATGGGTTTCTGTTTGACCACGGGTCTGGATTAACTTATACTCTTAATCCGACTGGACAATTTATCTTCAGAAAAATTGAAGAAGGAAAACAAGCTCCTGGTATTATTCGATTACTAATCAATGAATTTGATGTAAGTGAAGAAACCGCGAGAAAAGATATTGACGATTTCTATCGCCAACTCAAAGAAGCAGGACTAATAGACTGATGAGTATTAATATTGGTGTAACCGGTCTTCACGCTGCTGATAATCCAGCCCCTGGAATTGGTGTTATCCGTAGTTTACGCCACCCTGATGGATGGGACGGGAAAATAGTTGGCTTGGGATATGATGCAATGGATACAGGCATATATGATGATGGACTCTTGGATGATGTCTATTTAATCCCATATCCAAATCAAGGTAACGATGCTATTTTTGAAAGATTAGCTTACATTCACGGTCAAGTTCGATTAGATGTTATTATTCCAACTCTCGATAGTGAATTAGCACTTTATCAACATTTAGAGCCTAGACTTAAAGAGTTAGGTATTTCTTTATTCATTCCAACCCCTGAAGTAGCTAAAAACGTATCAAAATCTTACATAGATGAATTCTGTAAGGAAATAGGTATCCCATCACCAAAAACCTATGTGGTTAAAGAACCTGGTCAATTAGATGATGGTTTTAAGGAAATCGGATTTCCTTTGATGGTGAAGGGTATTTTCTATGAAGCTTTTCTCTGTGAAAACAAACTTGACGCACTATCATATTTCGACAAAATAAAACTGAAATGGGGGTTACCCATAATTCTTCAAGAAGTCATTAAAGCAGAGGAATTTGATATTTGTTGTGTGGGAAATCGTGAGGGAGATTTATTGGGCTCTGTCCCAATACGAAAAACTAGATTAACAGATAAAGGTAAAGCTTGGGCAGCAATTACTATAAAGAATCCTGAACTTGACAAATTATCAAAAAAAATAATCAAAGGATTAAAATGGGCAGGACCATGTGAATTAGAAATCCTGCAAGATAAAAAAACAAAAGAATATTATTTAATAGAAGTCAATCCAAGGTTTCCAGCATGGATATTTCTTTGTACAGGAGCAGAACAAAATCTACCAAAAATGGTTGTAGATCTTGCCCTTGGGAAGGAGGTCAAGCCGATGCCTCCTGCAAAATCAGGTATGACATTTGTACGACATGCTACGGATTTAGTATGTCCTATTGACTTTATTGAACATTTAACAACATTGGGTGAATTGCACTACACTAAAGGTGGAAAGGAAAAATAATGGCACCAAAACAAACTTATAGCAAACCAACAATTATTAGACATTCAGTCGGAGTTATGAACAAATTCGGACGACCACCTGCAACAGTTCCATTGAATCGTTTGGCTGGTTACGAGGTATCAGAATTAGCAGAAAAATATGGCTCTCCCCTATATGTATTGGCGGTTAATGAACTCCGAGAGCGGTATAGAGATATGACAAGGGCATTTAGAACTCGATATCCAAGAGCACAAATAGCATATTCTTACAAAACTAATTATCTTAAAGCAGTTTGCTCAATTCTACATCAAGAAGGTGCTTGGGCTGAAGTAGTGTCTGGATTTGAGTATGACATTGCTAGAAACCTTGATATGCCCGGAGATAAAATTATGTTCAACGGACCTTACAAAACTCATGATGAACTAATTAGAGCTTTCAATGATGGTGCTATGGTTAATATTGATAATTACGACGAAATGCAACTCATTGAGGATATATCCGACGAGCTCGGTAAAAAACTTGAAGTAGGTATCCGAGTCAATATGGATTTGAATAATCCGCCATGGCATAAATTCGGGTTTAACATTGAGGCTGGTCACGCTTTTGAAGCAGTTAAACGAGCATTATCAAATAAGAAACTTTGTATTGTGGGATTACATTTGCATGCCGGAACTTATGTGGATGATGTTACTGTTTATTCAAGGGCTGCCCAAGGATTAGTAGATTTCTATGCTTACATAAAAGAGCAACTCGGAGTTAAGCTAAAATACTGGGATATCGGGGGTGGTTATGCGTCTAGAAATACACTTAATTGGGCGTGGATGCCTGCTGAACAAACCTGCCCAACTTTTGACCAATACGCAGAAGCAATTTGTCCGATTTTGATGAACGGACCATTTCAAGCACAAGATGCACCAAGATTATTTTTGGAGCCAGGAAGAGCTTTAGTAGATGAACCATTTTCAATGATTACTTCAGTTGTTGCTCAAAAAAGACTCCCAGGTGGTACTCGAGGTGTAGTGCTTGATGCTGGTATGAATGTTCTATCATCGGTTCAATGGTATAATTACAATTTCCAAACTGCACAAGATTCAGGTCAAATGCTCGAGGATACTATTTTATTCGGTGGTTTGTGTATGAATATTGATGTATTAAGGCAAAATGCATCAGTCCCTCCAGTTAGACGAGGTGATTTATTAGTTATCCCCCATGTTGGTGCATATAACATCAGTCAATCTTGGCAATTTATTTATCTCAGACCTAATATAATCGCCATTGAAGACGGTAAAATACATGTTATCAAAAAAGCAGAAACAAGAGATTATGTTCAAGAATTTGAAAATGTCCCAGAGGAGTTTAATATGGTGGAAAAGGAATAGAGGCAAGCAAAATTTGTTTTCTGTTGATGTAAATTATGAAAGTAAAATAATAGATTGATAAGTGATTAATGAAGAAGTTTAAACAGATTATTAATGTAACTTTTCTCTCCTACGGTGTGATGGCATTTTCTCCGCACCTCATCACTGCTTTATTCATTTTCTCTTCTACGCTTTTCTATCCTGTAATCGGATTTATGGGACTCATCGGAAACATCATATCCAATTTAACAGCCCGTTGGATGCACGCTCACCCCGATGCGTGGAAATCAGGCATTTTCGGAGTTAGTGGAATCCTCATCGGTTTAGCTCTCGGAAAATATACCGAACCTTCCTTCAGAATGTGGATTTTTCTTTTCGCAGGATCGGGTATATCTGGGATTATTGCTGTGATGCTGGCTAATTTCTTGTCGAAATACGACTTACCCATTTTAAGTTTACCATTTATGATTGTCATTTGGTTAGTTCTAGTAACTATAGGAGTTGTGGACGATTCTACTGTAGCTTTTTCTCCAATCCCATTTCTTAAATCAATGGATTTATGGCTTTTCAAAATTATCCCGCTGGGAATTTTCGAATACATCAAAATGTTTGGGAGTATTTTATTTCAAGACAATCTTCTATCTGGGGTGTTAGTGTTGATTGCAATCAGTTTGTATTCGAGGGTTTCTGTAGTTTACGGATTATGGGGTGGATTGTTGGGAATGCTGACTTATACATTTTTGCACGGAAATATTGATGGATTCCACGGGTTGAATTATGTACTAACTGCTTTAGCATTTGGTGGGTTTTTCATTGTATCCAATAAACACGGATTTATGCTAACATCCATTGCCATTATCACTGTTGGATTGATAGATGTTGCTATGACTATTATTCTGCATCCAATAAATCTTCCACCATTAGTCTTTGCGTTCAATATGGTTACACTCATTTTCTTGTTTCCGCTAAAAATGTTACCTCAAGCTACCAGTTCATTTAGACTTATTCCTATTCCACTTCATATCATAAAAAGCCCCGAGACTAATCGTCGGTGGTATCGTCGGTGGTCTGGGCAGAAGAACGCTCTCAAAACTGTATTGACACTTCCATTTATGGGAGAATGGTCTGTTTTGCAGGGGAATCACGGAGAATGGACTCACAAAGGTGTTGGACAATATGCGTGGGACTTTGTTGTTAGAGATGAGCGAGGTCATCAGGCAAGTGGATTTGGAAACAAAATTGAAGATTTTTACGCATATGGATTACCTGTTTTAGCACCGGCTCCCGGAACCATTTATGCAGTAGAAAATACAGTTGAAGACAATCCTCCACAATCTGCAAACACCGAACGAAATTGGGGAAATTATGTAATCATAGACCATTTGAATGGTGAGTTCAGCGAAATCAGTCATTTTAAACAGAGTAGTGTTATTGTAGTACCTGGGCAGAAAATTACTCGCGGTCAGATTTTAGGTTATTGCGGAAATTCCGGTCGTTCGCCTGTTCCTCACATCCATTATCAGTTACAAGCAAGTCCGGTTGTTGGCTCGCCAACTTTACACGCAACATTTTCGGAGGCAATAGTAAACGGAAATATTATCTCTCATTGCAATCCAAACAAAGACGATGTAGTGTCGCCTATCGAAATTGAAACTGATAAGGAATGGACACTTCTTGGTAGAGAATCCGAACAGTGGACTTTCTACTGCAAAACGGGAGCTCGTTCATTTAAAGAAACACTAACTTTTGGCACTGATGAATTCGGACTCCCTGCAATTTTATCAGATAATAATCGTCTGTGGCGAATTATTGATATGCCAAATTTCGTGGAAATCCGTCCTGATTACAAGACCTATCCCTCTGTGTTATCCCCATCAGCATTTTTGAAAATTACAGGTGAGAGTCTTATACTTCCTAAAAAACTTGTAAAAAAATTCAAGTGGAATACTGGAAACATAGATAAAGATTCAGAAGGTTGGATTTTAAGAACGGAAGATAAGCAAATTACCATTCATACTGAAAATGGTATTATTGAAGGTAAATTTAACAATAACGATAATTTTCTGTTTAAGCAGATTTCGAAGACTGTGCAGAAAAAGTGAGTTCTGGATTCTGGGACTGAGTTTAGTGAATCGTGTATTTAGTGGTTTACTTTTTTGTAAAATTAAAATAAGTCGCTGTATGAGTTAACTCTACTTCTGTAACTTTTGTGAAATTTGCTTCAATCTCATCAAATTTGATTGGGAAATATGTGTCAATCCCTGCGACTATTTCATTCACCTTTGTAATGTGCAGTTCATCTGCTAATGGAAAAAACTCTGAATAAATCTGAGCACCACCAATTACAAAAACTCGTTCTATACCGTCACCCTCCAAAACCGATAAACAATTTTTAATTGATGGATAGCTTTCAACATCAGTGCGTTTTTGAGAACTTAACACCACATTTCTCCTTTTTGGTAATGGTTTAAATGGAAGTGATTCCCAAGTTTTTCGTCCCATTAAAATTGTGGAATTTAGTGTGAGTCGCTTAAAATTCTTTAAATCTTCTGAGATGTGCCATGGTAGTTGTTCGTTTTTGCCAATTCCACCGTTTTCATCTTGTGCCCATATCAAATGGATTTTCATTAAACTGCTACCTCAAACTTAATTGCTGGGTGATACTCATAATTTTTGAGTGTAAAATCCTCAAATTGTAAATCCCAAAATGGTTTATCAACAATTTCTAATTTCGGGAGTGGCTTTGGTTTA
Source organism: uncultured bacterium (assembly GCA_964607375.1). Lineage (GTDB taxonomy): Bacteria > Fidelibacterota > Marinisomatia > SCGC-AAA003-L08 > JACNLC01 > JACNLC01. Next base: position 6,145 of record CAZSJY010000027.1, on the reverse strand, counting down.
CGAGATAGTTGTTCTTTTAATCCATCGATATGATTTATATAAATATGAGCATCATTAATATAATGAGAAAACTCTCCAATCTCTAAATTTGTTTCTTGAGCAATCATTTGTGTTAGTACTGCATAATTTGCCAAATTAAACGGAATACCAAGGGCAACATCTCCACTTCGTTGGGTAAGATGACAATTTAGTTTTCCTCCAATTACGCTGAAAATAAAAAATGCGTGGCAACTTGGTAATGCAATTTCATCTAAAACTGATGGATTCCAAGCTGTAACTACCATTCGTCTAGATTCTGGATTATTTTTAATTAAACTAATTACATTCTGAATTTGATTGATGTGTGTTATGGCGCATTTGTCGGTTTCTGGATTGTGAGAATGTTTCTCCCAATTCACCCACTGGTATCCATACATTTTCCCGATTTCCCAATTCTTTTCTTTGGATGTCCAGGCATCCCAAATTTTGGTATGTTTTCGCAAATCTCGAATGTGAGTTTGCCCGGATAAATACCACAACAATTCACGAATTACCGATTTGAAATATACTTTTTTTGTAGTTAATAATGGAAACCCATTATTCAGATTTATTTTGTAATGCGTACCGAAAAGTGCAATGGTATCAACACCTGTCCGATTTTCTCTGCGAGTTCCATTATCTAAAATATCTTTTACTAACTGTTGATATATGTCCATTTTACTTTCTCGATATTGAAATTTGTTTGAAATCTATGTTGGTATTTTACGGAATATTTACATCTGGTTTGTGTAAAATATTTTTGGATTATTAAGCTATTTCATATATGTCGATAGTATAAACAAAAATAACTTACTTGGGAAATGTAGTGTTATCTATTTTCAAAACTTTTATTAAACCTCTAAGTTATTGTTTTTTATGAATTGAAAAAAAATGTAACAATATGTAAAAAATATTTTGAGAATCACCACAATATATAGGTATATTTTTAAGGTTGATTAGCACATCTTGTGTTAATCATTTTTTTCCATCCGACGGTAAAACATTGAGAAAACGGTGATAATCCAAAATTACACCGAACCTGTAGTGGAAAAACTAAAAATTATAGACATATAGGCTGGCAAGGAACGGAGTATTACTTGGTCGATTTTTTATTAATAAATTGCATTGTGAAATAATCTAAATGCAAACTCAGACAATGAATAAAATGTTTAATCACGATGGCAAAACCACATCAGTCATCGGAAAAAAAAGGATTTCAATTTATAAAGAGTTGTACCAACATATTTCAGATTTACAAAATTCAGATGAACTGCCTTTTAATGGAAATTACCTAGATGAAAATGAACTTGCTCAAAATATCTATGCAAAAAAATATTATCTTAAAGACCTAAATAATAATCTTATTGAAGAAAACCCTGAAGATGTTTTTAAAAGAATTGCATCGTTTATAGCAACTTCAGAACCAACAAAATCAAAACAAAAACAATGGTCTGAGAAGTTTTATACAGAACTATTTGAAGGACGATTTGCTCCGGGTGGAAGAGTACTTGCTGGTGCAGGTGATTTATATCGCCTGAAAACTTTAGCTAATTGTTTCGTAGCCAAAATTGATGAAGACAGTATTGAATCAATTTATGAAGCAGCTTATGAATGTGCTCGGACTTATTCTTTTGGAGGAGGAATTGGCGTTGATATTTCATCTTTACGACCTAGGGATGCAATTGTACACAATGCCGCAGACAGTTCATCCGGAGCAGTTTCGTTTATGGATTTGTATTCTATTACAACAGGTCTCATTGGGCAAAGTGGTCGCAGAGGGGCGTTGATGTTGACAATTGATATAAAACATCCTGACATCGAACATTTTATTCAAGTGAAAAAGGTCCCAAATTGGGTTACCAATCAGATTGTTGAACAATGCAAATGGTCCGGTTTATATGATGACAAGCAACTGGCAATGATCCAAAAACAGGTTGTTGAAAATAGCCAAATTCGCTTTGCTAATATATCTATCAAAACTAGTGATGAGTTTATGCAAGCGGTAGATGAACAATGTGCTTATGGGCAGGATAAATATTTAATCTATAAAAAGTCAAATAAAAATTTGATAATGAATTCGCCACAAAGTAAAAATAATCACTATTCTGTTGGTATTCCATCTAAGAGTATTGATGATTATGAACTACTACAAGTTTTTCCATCCTTTACAGAAATGAATAACTGGCTTTTTCAAAATTATGGATTAACAACCAATAAAAAAGAATTGTTAGACCACGAACATCGTGATGTGTTTGGGGATTTTGTATATCAACTAAAAGATCGAGATTTCGATATTGTTGTTAAGCAATCTGGTGATTTCTTATTGTATTTTAGCAGTAAGGAAACCGGTGAAATTCGCCGTTTGGTAAAAGCCAGGGATATTTGGGATCAGTTTATTGAAGGTAATTATAAAACTGCTGAACCAGGATTAATCTTTTGGACAACAATGAGTAAGTATTCTCCATCGAATTATGTAGGTCGTCCAATTATTTGTACAAACCCTTGTGCTGAAGTTCCGTTAGAAGACGGAGGTGCTTGTAATCTTGGCTCTCTAAATCTGTCTAGGTTCGTTTTAAACGGATTTGAGGATAATGCAAAAATAGATTGGGACCAACTTGCAGAAACTGTAAGTATTTTGGTTCGATTTTTGGACGATGTCGTAACTTGGAATGAAGACTTAAATGCACTTGACAAACAACGAAAAGCTGCATCTGAAACTCGACGACTAGGTTTGGGAATTATGGGAATTGCTGATATGTTTAACCAAATGGCAATCGGTTATGATTCCGAAGAAGGAATGCGATTGATGGAAAAACTAATGGCTTTCATATCAAATGCTTCCTATCAAGCATCAGCTAGTATTGCTGAAGAAAAAGAACCATCTTCTATATTTTCTAGTAAAAAGTTTATGGAATGTCCATTTGTCAAGGAAGCTTTAAGCGAAGAAACTCGCAGAGTAATTCGTGAAAAAGGATTGAGAAATATGGCTATTTTATCAATAGCTCCTACAGGTTCAATTTCAAATATTGTGCTTGGATACCAATCAAAAGAGAAGAATTACATTGGAGTCTCCGGTGGACTTGAACCAATATTTGCCCAATTCTACACTCGAAGATCTGAATCATTTGGGAATAAATTTTTTAAAGTTTTTCATTCCACAACTCAGGCATATATTGATAAATTTGGACTACAGGAAACTGCTGAAAAATCAGAAGACTTAAAAGATGTTCTGCCAGAATACTTTCAGCGAACATCACACAATATTATTCCTGAAAAACGAGTAGAAATTCAGAGTATTTGTCAGAGATATATTGACCATAGCATTTCGTCAACGGTCAATTTACCAGAAGATATCGAACCAGAAGTAATTTCTGATATTTACTTAATGGCGTGGAAAAAACGATTAAAGGGAATAACTATTTATAGAGATGGCAGTCGTTTTCCTATTTTGACAGTAGGTGAAAAATCATCAGATTTCCAGAAATCAAAAAATAAAGTATATCGAATTTTACAGGATAAGGATAACGAGGTGTTATGCCAAGGAGACGATATACTAAAGTTGCCAGATGGTACTTTGTCAACAGTGTATCACCATCTAGGAGAAGATGAAGTTGGAATTGAAGAAGTATTAGACACACCAAATATTAAGGATGTTAATTAATGATCAAGTTAAAAACGATCGATACTAAAATTGAAGAGGTGAATATTGCACCATCTACAACCGTGAAAACAACCAAAAAGCAACTACCAAAAAAGCCTACAAAACAAGTTAGCTATTCTGCTTTCTCTCAGCGCCCTGATGTTGTTGATGCCAAAGTTTATAAACTCAAAAGTGCTTTTGTTAAAAATTCGGTATTTGTTACACTTGGTTTTGTTAATGAAAACAATACAAAACGACCTATTGAGATATTTATTAATTCCAAAGATTTATCTCGTGCACCTGAATACGTTGTTCTTACCCGTTTGATTTCTGCTATTTTCAGACGCTCAACTGATCCAATGTTCATATTAGAAGAATTGCGTGGTATTTTTGATCCGAGTGGTGGATTGTATAAGCAAGGAAAATACTATCATTCGTTTTACGCTGAAATTGCTGATGTTATTGAGCAATTCTTTTATGATGTTGGAATTACAGAACGCCCTGATATAATGCCTCTTGCAGATAATGGTCCAATGGAAATGGAAACACAAAATAATATAGATGATGATTTGTTTGAATTGAATAGTTTGTTTAAAATTTGCCCAGAGTGCAACCAAAAAACACTAAAAACTGAGAATGGGTGTGATAATTGTATGGACCAAGATTGCGGATATAGTAAGTGCGATAAATAATCATATAGATCCGACTAAATGGCGACCGGAATCTGGAGTCCAGTAGAAAGAAATAGTTAATTATAAAATCCTAAATTTCTAATTCCCTAATTGAACTAACTTCTAAAAAAACCAAAATCAAATATCAAGAATCCAGTACCTCGAATTGAAAATTAATTACACTTTGCTCCACGCTCTCCGATAACTGCTACGATCAAATTGCCATAAACTCCGATCAAAGTTCTACAAATTTATCTGTATATTCAATTAGTTTACTTCTAATTCCAGATTCTGTCATTGAGTGTCCAGCATCCTGTATAATATGAAACTCAGCTTCAGGCCATTTGCGGTGTAAATCCCACGCTGATTGCATTGGACAAACTACATCATATCTTCCCTGTACAATTACTGATGGGATGTTTCGAATTGTATCAATGTTTTCAAGTAACCATTCATCTGTTTTAAAAAATCCTTTATTGATGAAATAATGGCATTCAATTCTTGCAAATGCATCAGCGATTTCATCAATTTCAAAGTGATGTAAACTCTGTTCACTCTGGATTAATTTACTGGTACTCGCTTCCCAAATTGACCACGCTTTAGCTGCTTTTAATCGGATATCCAAATTTGAATCCGTTAGTTGTTCATAATATGCTTTAACCAAGTTATCTCTTTTGTTTTTGGGAATTGGTTCTATATATTTTTCCCAAGCATCAGGATAGATGTAACTTGCTCCTTCTTGGTAAAACCAGTTGATTTCTTGTTCACGAAGCATAAAAATACCACGGAGTATTAAACCCTTACATTTATTCGGATATTTTATGGCGTAAGACAATGAAAGCGTTGAGCCCCAACTTCCACCAAATACTACCCATTTTTCGATATCGAGATATTTACGGATTTTTTCAATATCTTCTATCAAATCCCAAGTTTTATTTTCGCTAAGTTCGGCGTGAGGAGTGCTTTGCCCACATCCACGCTGATCAAAAATAATAATTCGCCATTTTTGGGGATTAAAGTATCGGCGATAAACAGGTTCAATTCCACCTCCTGGGCCACCGTGAAGAAAAACAACTGAATTTCCTTCTGGGTTACCAGATTCTTCTACATGAATGGTGTGTAAATCTGAAACTTGTAACTTAAATTCGTTATAAGGTTGTATTTCCAGATATAGTTCTTTCATTGGTTTTCCCTTTTAAAACTCGCAAAGATGCTAAGTCGACAAGTAATTTTATAGAAGAATATATCGTTGGAGTTTTAGAAATAGTTGATATGTCGCCTCTACATCGCGCATTACATATTTTTCAACTGCTTCGATATTTCCTTCGTCAAATGCTTTGGAAACTGTCTCTCCTTTAACTTCTCCTTCTTTTGGTGATGGAATTCCAAACGACTGGCAAGCAATATCCAACTTAGTAGCATTATAATTATTCCAATTTGACAAAAACATCATCAAATCAATATGAGAATTATACGAAAATCGTCGTAAATCTCTGAAAGTTCTATTAGAAATTGTTATACCATAGTGTGCTGCTCTGACCACTAAAAACGGTATATCGAAACCCAAGCCATTGTAGTGAATAAATTTCACATTCCGCGATTGCTGATTATTAATTATTTCAAAAAATTTAGTGAGAGTCGTTTCTTCATCTTTTTCGCAGATTACTTTGTCTTTTATCGTTTGGCTACCACCACTATACCATCGCAATCCTATACATAATACTTGACCAAAAAATGGTGATACAGATCGAATCAGAGATTCCGCATCTGCTCTATCAATCTCTGATCTTTCTATTTTTTTTCGAACTTGATTTTC
>CAZSJY010000026.1:0-25783 GCA_964607375.1 uncultured bacterium | reverse complement strand
TTTTGCTATCAAATCAAAGAATTTTAAACTCTTTCCAAAATTTATCATAAAGCTAATATGAATCCTAATCACTTATCCAAAAGTGGAATAGCAGGATTTGTTTTTTTTCTCGATTTAACTTCTTGTTTCTTCCCACCACCCATTAATTCAATTTCCTTTTTTCCGATACTTACAATTGTCAAAATATCCGGTCGATCAACAATGTGTTTATCTAATTCAATTACTTCCATCTCCATTTTATTACTGCGATTGTTTATTTCACTTTCCAAAATCTCGATTTCAGCAATGTACTCTTCAATTTTATCATTATATTGTTCAGCATTATTGGGTGATCTTTGGATTTTTCTCTCATAACTCTTAATCTGATTCTTTGCTTTTCTTATGGCTTCAGTTTTTCCTGATGTATCTAAAAACACCTGTTTGTCGTCATCAATGTATGTGAAATCAAACTGATAGAGATACTTCCCTCTGCTTCCACAAGTAAATACTGGGATTTGTCCTTCACCACCATCTCTTGATCTTCGTGTAATTTTGCTTTGCAATACAAGATTTATAGGATATTCTTTATTCTGAAGTTTAGTAATATCTGGTTTATCAGCGTGAAATAACAGAACTATAAAATCTGATTGTTCCTCAACTACTTTAATTACATTATCGAGGGAAAAAAACGGATCATCTACCTGTAATTCAGAATTTTGAAATACTGATGATAATCCAATAAACCCTATATCAACTTCATCTTTATTAACTATGACAAATGGATCGAAAAGAAGTTGTCCTGTACTGTCTTTTATATTTGCTGATACAAATGGAAATTTCGCTCGTTCATGTAAACTTAGCAAATAATCTAAGCCCAAGGCAAAATCTTTTGAGCCAATAGTAATAGCATCACATCCGATTATGTTAAATGATTCCAATATAACTTCTGCATTGATTTTAGCTTTTTCGCCCAACATTTCTGATTGGTATTTATCAGTTTTGAAAAACAAATTCCCTGCATCAACAATAAATATAGTTGATCCGTTAGCTTTTACTTCATCAACAACTGTAGCTTTTCGGGCAAGACCGCCCAAAGGTTTATTTTTTCAGCCACACGGTTCAGTTTCACCGTGCAGATTGGATGATCCAAAAATAGTAAATTGTTTTGGAGTTTTAACTTCTTCCAATAAAAGTGAATACAGTTGTGTTACAACCAAAATGAATAAAAAGTATCTGCTTAATTTTACCATAAATATTTTGTTATTCCTTTATTTCTACCAATAGCACAATGGATAATCCCAAAAGAAGGATATCTTCCAATATTCTTTTTACCAACTCAAGCTGAAGGTTTGTATTTTCTTGTAATCCCGTAACGCTAAAACAACCACAATGGACATCAATACCACGAACTACAGCTTGAAACAACAATAAAATAAATAAACCATACAACACAATTGTTAGCACTGTTACACCCTCTAATAATACTCCAAACACAAGACAGAGACCAAGCATCATTTCAAGCCAAGGTAAGTATAAGGCAATCATATTACTAAATACTGCAGGGATGATATGATAATTATCTAATAGATTTGAAAAATCAAGAGGATTTGAAATTTTATCAATACTTGCATAAATAAAAATAATCCCTAAAATTAATTTGCTAGCTAAGATAAGATGTTTATTCGAATGTAAACGCAATTCTCTGAATTTAGGAATCAGGATATAAAGTACACCTAACGCAATCAGAAAAACATACAGCAGCAATGTGATGAAACTTTGATAGTTTACAGATTCACCCGGTTGATTGGTTAACTGAGTTGAATTTATCGGATATCCATTTTCAATCCAAATACTTAATCCATCTTCAAATACCAAAACTTTTTCAAAACCTTCATCATAAACAAGATATTCTGATAACTCCACACTTAAATCACACTCAATTCCACCACAGTATACAATAATTATATTAGTTTTATCTAAGTTATTTATTGCTTCATCGCAATAATCTATACTCTCTACTGATATATTTAATGCGTTCTGGATGTGTCCTAGATTGAATTCAGCAGAATCTCGAGCATCAACAAATGTAGCAACTTTTAAGTCAAAAAGATGTTTAGCAAACTCAATTTCAATGTTTTGTGGTTCGGAATATTCAGCTTCGTTAACCGTACTTAGTAGGCTGTTCAAAGAATATGAGTTTATATCATTTGAAATAGATTTGGGAATAATTTTCAGCAAAGGAATCTTCTCATCCATCAGCAAATATTTTCCGAATGAAAAAATTAACGCCAAAAATACTACTGTAAATACCTGTTTATATGCTCTTGTCATAAATTAAATTTATTGAGATAACTTCGGAAGTTCAAACATCTAATCTACTTATATGTTCCAATATATCTCCTAAGTAATGAATTCATCAGAGTTTTATCAATTTCCGTCGGATGAATAATTGTTTCAATAAAAATAATTGTAGTAAATTTAGTGCTTATGAAAAAGATGGTAAAATTCAATAAAGTAGATACTCGAACAGATTTTGTAGCATTAGAACACAAAATTCTCAATAAGTGGAAAGCTGAAAATACTTTCCAAAAATTGATTGAGAAAAACTCAGGGAATAAACGATGGTCTTTTCTAGATGGACCTATTACCGCGAATAATCCTATGGGAGTACACCATGCTTGGGGGAGAACCCTTAAAGATATTTTCCAAAGATATCACTCAATGAACGGTTATGATCTGCGTTATCAAAATGGTTTCGATTGTCAAGGTTTGTGGGTTGAAGTTGAAGTTGAAAAAGAACTCGGATTCAAATCAAAAAGAGATATTGAAGAATATGGACTTGAAAACTTCGTAAACCAATGCAAAGAACGAGTGCATAAATATTCTAAAATTCAATCGGATCAATCAATCCGTCTTGGTTATTGGATGGACTGGAATAATTCCTATTACACAATGTCTGATGAAAATAATTATACGATTTGGTCGTTCCTGAAAAAATTATTTAATGAAGGTAAAATTTATCGTGGAACTGATGTTGTTCCTTGGTCAGGTCGGTCAGGAACATCGTATTCTCAAATGGAAATTATTGAAGGACGAAAACTCGTAGCTCACAGAGCCGTGTTTGTACGGTTTCCTTTAATAAATAGAGATAATGAAAATCTGTTGGTTTGGACTACTACTCCATGGACATTAACCTCAAATGTTTCAGTAGCTGTTAATGTGGATTTGGAATATCTAAAAGTCCAAGCTGTTGATGGTTCAATTTACTATTTTGCTAAGGAAAATCTTCAATTTCAACGACTTGAAAAACAATTCAAAGATAAAAAGCAATGGGTAAAGGATGTTCCTAAACTCAAAACGATAGAGCAGATTTTTAAAGAGCACGGCGGTTATACTATCTTGGATACAATTAAAGGTGATGAATTGGTCGACTGGGAATATACTGGACCATTTGATGAACTTGAAGCTCAATCCAAAGCAGGTGGATATCCATTCGTCAAAGATGATTTAGAAAAGAAGGGTGTTTCAGGTATTTCTTGCCACAAAGTTATTGATGGTGGAAAAGATAATATGGGACAGGATATTGTAGTTTCAGGTGAAGGAACAGGTATCGTTCATATCGCTCCTGGTTGTGGTGATATTGATAATAAAATCGGAAAACAACTAGGTTTGGTTGATATCGCTCCACTAAATGACGAAGCAAAATATATTGAGGGATTTGACTGGTTAACAGGTCTATCTGCAGTAAATCCTGAAACAACTACTCGAATTATTGATAATCTCAAAGAGAAGGATTTATTGGTTCACATTGAAAAATATCCGCACATTTATCCACATTGTTGGCGTTCTGGTGAAGAGCTCGTTTTCAGGATCGTGGATGAATGGTATATCAATATGGATTGGCGAGACAAAATCAAGAAAATTGTAGATGATATTCAATGGATTCCAGAATGGGGGCACGAACGAGAACTCGAATGGCTAGAAAATATGGGTGACTGGATGATTTCAAAAAAACGATTCTGGGGATTAGCCCTTCCAATTTGGGCGTTTGATGACGGTTCATATTTTGTAGTTGGCTCAAAAGAAGAGTTAAAAGAACTCGCTGTTGAAGGTTGGGAGGAGTTTGAGGGAAACAGTCCTCACCGACCTTGGATTGATAAAGTTAAAATCAAACACCCTGATACCGGATTGATTGGAACTCGAATTCCTGATGTTGGCAATCCCTGGTTGGATGCTGGAATTGTTCCTTATTCGACTATGAATTATCATTCAAATCGTGAATATTGGAAGAAATGGTTTCCTGCTGATTTTGTAGTTGAATGTTTTCCTGGTCAGTTTAGAAATTGGTTCTATTCCCTATTAGCAATGTCAACAGAAATGGAGAATAAAGCTCCGTTCAAAACCTTACTTGGACACGCACTAGTAAAAGATGAAACCGGAAGAGATATGCATAAATCTTGGGGTAATGCTATTTGGTTTGATGATGCTGCTGAGAAAATGGGTGTTGATGTAATGCGTTGGTTATATGCTACACAAAATCCGGAACATAATTTGCTTTTCGGTTATCCCGCTGGGGATGAAATCCGTAAACATTTGTTAACTTTGTGGAATACTTATTCATTTTTTGTTACTTATGCATCGTTGGATGGATTTGATCCATTAACCGATAAAGTTGAGCAATCTGACAGAACTCAACTTGACAGATGGATTTTAGCGAAAGTTAATGAGTTAGTAAAAACAGCTACCAAACATTACGAAGAATTTCAAGTTTACAAATTTATGGATGAAATACTCCATTTTCTTGATGACCTCTCAAATTGGTATATCCGTCGAAATCGTCGTCGTTTCTGGAAAAGCGAAAGCGACACTGATAAAAAAGCAGCATACAGTACACTCTACGATGTGTTGGTAACTTTTACCAAATTAATGGCACCGATTGTTCCATTTGTAACGGAAGATATCTATCAAAATCTTGTAGCCAATATTGATGAAAATGCTCCTGAAAGTATTCACTTATCAGATTTCCCAAAATTTGAAGAGTCACTTGCAGATGATTCATTAATTCAAGAAGTTGATGCGGTGGTTACTCTAGTTAGTTTGGGACGGTCAGCAAGAAATAAAGCAAATATCAAAATCCGTCAACCAATTTCTGAAATTGTTATTGTAGCTCCGGAAAATATGAAAAATATTTTCGTAAACAACAAAACTCAGATTTTGGAAGAACTAAATATCAAATCTCTTCGTATAACTGAAGACGAAAAGGAAATTGTTTCGTATCAAATTAAACCTAACTTTGCAGTATTGGGACAAAAATACGGAGCTGACATGAAAAAAGTTGCTGGTTTGATTTCGCAACTTCCTGTAGATGAAACACTTAATTATATAAAAATTCGCCAGAATGTAACGGTTACAGATGATGGTTTTACTGCACCAATCCTTCCAGAAGAATTGGTAGTGGAAGAAATTCCAGTAGAGAATTATTCAGTATCTTCAGACCAGAATTTAATAGTTGGAATTAATACTGAACTGTCTGAAGATTTGTTAAAAGAGGGAATAGTTAGAGATATTGTCAGGCATATACAAAATTTGAGAAAAGATTCTGGTTTAGAAGTAGAAGATAGAATAAGTGTTGCAGTTGATGGAACAGATAGGATACATTCAGCACTGGAAATACACCAAAATTATTTTCTTAACGAAGTTCTTGGTGTGTCTCTTGAATCAAAACCCAAAGAAAAAGATTATATCGAGAATATTACAATAAATGGTATTTCTATTGATATAGGGATATCTCGTATAGAATAGGAGTCAATTATGGCTAAAAAATCGTGGACAAAAAAAGAGTTGAAAGAATTCAGAAAAGTGATTCTTGAAAAACGAATAAAGACTGAGGAAGCACTTGAGCGTTCAAAGGAACTTACGGACAACATTATGGAAACAGGAGATGTAACCAATGCAGTTTATTCATCTCACATGGCAGATGCAGGTTCAGATCAACAAGATCGAGAAAAAGCATATTATTGGCTAGACAGAGAACGAAAATTCTTGCTATATCTCAATCGTGCTTTAGATATGATAGATGATGGAACATTTGGAATTTGTAAAACTTGCTCAGGATTAATCGGCAAAGAACGACTAATGGAAGTTCCACATACTTCTACTTGTTACGAATGCAAAAGTAAAGATCATTAATAATTGAAAATATTATCTGTTTCATTCATAGTCGTTTTATTGGATCAAATATCGAAGTATTGGGCTAAGTCTAATTATTTCAACCACCCTCCTGTAAATGTAATTGGTGATTACCTGAGAATTTCTTTCTGTGAAAATCCTGGTATTGCTTTTGGTATTAAAGTTGGCGGATTTTTTAATGTTATTACATTTTTGTCTGTTCTTGCAACTGCATTAATTTTTTATTATTTATTCACTGAACGCCATAATTCTATCATACTTAGATCTTCCTTAGCTCTAATTTTAGGTGGAGCTATTGGGAATATGATAGACCGTTCGTTGATGTTATTTACACCAGAAACTTATGCTGGAGTTATTGATTTTATTGATATAGGATTTGGTCATTATCGTTGGTATATTTTTAATGTTGCTGATATGGCAGTTACCTTGGGTATTATTTTATTTGCATTTCACTCCATTTACCAAAAACCAACAGAAAATCAAACTGCTTAAATGTCTGAAACATTGAAGTTTGTTGCTGATTCTTCAGAAATCCGTTTAGATGTTTTTCTGTCAGATAAACTTGAAAAGATTTCTCGGTCAAAAATTCAGACATTAATTAAAAAGGGAAAGATCACAGTAGATAATGTAAAGTCAAAACCTAGCTCTTTACTAAAAGGTGGAGAAGTTATAGACTGTATTATCGAATTTGAATCTCCACCAGAAGATTTAGTACCTGAACAAATGGACTTGAATATTTTATACGAAGATAAATTTCTTGCTGTGATTAATAAACCAGCTGGGCTTGTTGTCCATCCCGGAAGCGGTAATTTTACCGGCACTTTAGCAAATGGACTACTTCATCATTTTCAAAATTTATCGAAATTAAATCCTGCAAGACCAGGAATCGTCCATAGATTGGATAAGGATACAACTGGAGTTATCGTTATTGCAAAAACTGATTTTGTTCACCATAAACTTGGGGAACAATTTGCAAGTAGAAAAGTCGAAAAAGTATATAAAGCACTAGTTTGGGGGAAATTGGAAAATAAAGGCGAAATATCAGGCTTAATAGGAAGACACCCAACCAATCGTTTAGCTTTTGCTATGGATACCGAAAACGGTAGAGAATCACTTACAAATTACAAGATGGAGGCATATTATCCACCAATTTCTTTGGTCAATTTATATCCAAAAACTGGACGAACACATCAACTTCGAGTTCATTTACAATCTATTGGACATCCTATCTTGAATGATGATTTATATTCAGGTGGTAAAAACAAAATAAAGTCTTTTCATGAAAAATATTCTAAATTGCTACATTCTGTATTAAAAAAAATTAATAGATTTGCTTTACACGCATTTTCTTTAGAAATTACTCATCCAGAAACTATGAAGAAAATGAAATGGGAAACACCAATACCAGAAGATATGCTAACTGTGATTGAAACACTTAATAATGAATGATAACCGGACTATTATCAAAAAATATATTGATTATATAAGCCAAACTCGGAATTATTCTGCAAATACAGTTCGTGCTTATGATAAAGATTTGATCAATTTTTCTGATTTTCTCAGGAAATATAATAATAACAAAGAAATACTTGCTACAAATCGATCTGATATTCAATTTTATCTTCAAAAATTGAGTGAACGAAAATTATCTGCCAAAACTGTATCTAGGCATTTATCTACATTAAAATCATTTCTTGAATATAATTATAAACTGAACAAAATTAAATTTAATCCTGCAAGGAATATTAAAACTCCAAAAATTCCAAAAACTCTTCCCCACTTTATTCGTGAAAATGAAGCAAGTGACCTGATGAAATTACCATCAACTCAAACAATTGATGGATATAAAGAAATAGCAATTTTAGAGTTATTGTATTCTACTGGTATTAGAATCTCCGAGTTGATAAAGATTAAGCATCAAGATGTTAGACTTGAAAGCAATGAAATTCGTATATTTGGTAAGGGTAAAAAGGAGAGAATTGTTGTGTTTGGGAGTTTTGCACAAAAAGCTCTGAAGAAATACCTGAGCGAAAGTAAACAAAGAAATAACTCAGATTATTTATTCCCAAGAGAACGATTTTCCAAGAAACTTGACAGTCCAGGACATATAAGTGTGAGGAAAGTTTTTAACATTGTAAAACAATATTTAACATTACTAACCGGAGATGAGCATTTAAGCCCTCACAGTCTTCGACACTCATTTGCAACACATTTACTTGAGCATGGAGCAGATCTGATGTCAGTCAAAGATTTATTGGGACATAGCAGTTTATCGTCAACACAAATTTATACTCACATACAAATTGAAAAAATGAAAAAGATCTATAAGCAAGCTCATCCACATGCAACGTGAAATTTAGTAAGAAATATGGAAATGTAATTTGAACACATTTCTTAAAAACAAACCATAATAAAACAGGAGAGATAGTTATGACAATAGAAATCACATCAAGACATTTTACCGCTTCTGAACATCTTCAGGAACTAGTCAAAAGTAAGGTTCAGAAAATTGAAAAATATTCTCCTTCGCAAATCGTAAATTGTTCTGTGGTATTAATACAAGACAATGGAAACGAAAGCGTCGAAATTAAAACACATATAAAAAATCACGAGATATTTGCACAAGACACAACTGAAGTTTTCGAAAAATCCCTCACAAATACAGTAAACAAAGTTGTTTCTCAAATCAAAAAATACCACGATAAAGCAACAGGAAAAGTAAAAACTCATAACTAATTTCTAGAAAAATAAATTGAAAGCGATAATTCCTGTAGCCGGACTGGGAACTCGGCTGGAACCTCATACACTCAAACTACAAAAATGTTTGCTACCAGTTGCAGGCAAACCGGTGATTGAACATACCATTGATATTTTGATAAATGCTGGGATTGAAGAATTTACTTTTATCATTGGTCATCTTGGTAAACAAATTGTAAGGTTTGTTAAAAAATACAATAAAGCAAAATTTAATTTCGTGGTACAAGACAAGCAGTTGGGTCTAGGTCAAGCTGTTTATTTAGGACTTGAAAAACAAGAATCTCCCGTTGTTATAGTTTTGGGAGATGCAATTTTGGAACTAGACTATACAGAATTGATGACAAATCCTAACAATGTTATTGGAGTCGTAGAAGTCCCTGATCCTGAACGGTTTGGGATTATTGAAACCCAAGGTGAGCATGTTTCAAAATTCCATGAAAAACCTAAAATACCACCTTCTAATTTGGCTATAGCTGGTGTTTATAAAATATCTTCACAGAAGCACTTAGCTGAAAGTATTGAATACTTGATTACCGATGATATTCGCACTAAAGGTGAATATCAACTTACAGATGCTCTTCAAAAAATGTTAGATGACGGACACAAGTTTGTTCACCAAACCATTGATGGATGTTTGGATTGCGGTATACCAGAAACATTGTTGGATACTAATCGAATTTTACTTAAAAGAACTGATAAAAATTCAATACATTCAGGTTGTAAGATTAAAAATTCAGATCTGCAATACACAACTACATCTGAAGATTGCTTAATTGAAAATTCTACTCTTTTCAATGTTATAATGCTTAAAGGAAGTAAAGTTTTAAACTCAAAGTTAACCAATAGAATTATTGGTTTTGACACAATTATTAGGAATACTTACGAAGGAAGATAGGGCAAAATATGATAGACATACATAGTTTTACATCTGAATCTGTAACAGAAGGACATCCAGATAAAATCTGTGATCAGATTTCTGATTCAATTCTAGACAAATTTTTAACTAATGACCCTGAATCTAGAGTTGCTTGTGAAACTTTAGCTTCAACTGGAATGATAATAATTTCAGGTGAAATTACTTCGCACGCTTATGTTGACATTCAAGATATTGTTAGAAATACACTAGAAGAAATTGGATATGTAAATTCTGAGTTTGGAATATCTGCAAAAGGATGTTCGGTTATGGTTTCAATTGATGAGCAAGCACGCCATATTGCACAGGGTGTTGATGTCAGTGAAAATCACGAACAAGGTGCAGGTGATCAAGGTATGATGTTCGGATATGCTTGTAAAGAAACACCTGAACTTATGCCATTACCAATCACCCTAGCACATCGTTTGACGGAAAGATTAGCTAAACTACGGAAGGATAACACCCTCCCTTGGTTATGTCCTGATGGAAAATCACAGGTTACTGTAGAATATGATAATCATACACCAAAAAAAGTTAAAAATGTAGTAATCGCAACTCAACACCAAGATTTGTTAGAACAATTCGATTCCGTTGATTCTGAACACAAATTTATTGAGGAGAATGTAATTGAACAAGTTATAAAACCTGTTTTGGATTCATATAGTATTGAATATGACGATAACTTTATAGTAAATGGTACAGGCAGATTCGTACAAGGTGGACCTCAAGCAGATACTGGTTTGACTGGACGAAAAATTATTGTTGATACTTACGGTGGTTATGCTCGACATGGAGGTGGAGCATTTTCCGGAAAAGATCCGTCAAAGGTAGATCGTTCCGCGGCATATATGGCTCGTTATATTGCCAAAAACATAGTTGCATCTGACCTTGCTGAAAGATGTGAAGTTCAACTTGCCTATAGTATTGGTGTTGCTGAACCCGTCGGTGTTGCAGTTAATACTTTCGGTACTGGTAAACTGAGAGACGAAAAACTTGTGACTATCATAAAATCTGTATTCAAGTTGAAACCATCAGAAATAATAAAACACCTTGATCTAAAAAAACCAATCTATCAGAATTTGGCATCATACGGGCATTTCGGAAGAGAAGGATATTCCTGGGAGAATATTGATATGATAGAACAATTAAAAGAGTTTGCAGAGAGGAATTAAATTGTCTAATATTGGAATTAATTACAGGGCAACAGATATGATATTGGATTACAAAGTAGCTGATATTAAGTTATCGGATTACGGAAGAAAAGAAATAAAATTAGCTGAAGCTGAAATGCCAGGTTTAATGAGCTTGAGGAAAGAATTTCAAAATACTCAACCTCTAAAAGGAGCTAGGATAGCAGGTTGTATTCACATGACAATTCAAACTGCTGTGTTAATAGAAACACTAGTAGAGCTTGGCGCTGAGGTTCGATGGTCATCTTGCAATATCTATTCTACTCAGGACCATGCTGCTTCAGCAATTGCTAGTGAGAATATTCCTGTGTTTGCTTGGAAAGGTGAATCCGAAGAAGAATACTGGTGGTGTATAGAACAAACCCTTGATTTTGGTAATGGTCAAGGACCAAATCTGCTCCTTGACGACGGTGGAGATTTAACTCAAGTTATTCTCGAAAAACATCCCGAGTTAGTTCCAGATATTAAGGGAGTTTCTGAAGAAACTACAACAGGTGTTCATCGTTTATATCAATTGATGGAAAATGGAGAACTACCATTCCCGGCTATCAATGTAAATGATTCTGTTACTAAATCAAAGTTTGATAATAAATATGGTTGTAGAGAATCTTTGGCTGATGGACTAAAAAGAGCTACAGATATTATGCTTGCAGGAAAAACTGTCGTAATTTGCGGATTTGGAGATGTTGGCAAGGGTTGTGCTCAATCTATGAAAGGATATGGAGCTAAAGTTATCGTTACAGAAATTGATCCAATTTGCGCATTACAAGCTTCAATGGAAGGTTACGAAGTAAACACCATGGGCGAAGTTTGTGGTAAAGGTGATGTGTTTGTTTCTGCTACAGGTTGCAGAGATGTTATCACTGGTAACCATATGGAAAAAATGAAAGATAACGCTATTGTGTGCAATATCGGTCATTTTGATTTAGAAATTGATGTTAATTATCTTGACAAAACAGATGAAATAAAAGAGATTAATATCAAACCTCAAGTTGATAGATTTGAATTTCCAGATGGTCATTCTATCATTCTTCTTTCCCGTGGTAGACTTGTGAATCTTGGCAATGCAACAGGTCATCCTTCATTTGTGATGTCAAATTCATTTACAAATCAGGTAATGGCACAAATTGCACTTTGGGAAGGAAAAGTTGTTTCTGGGGTTGAAGTTTTACCAAAAGAACTCGATGAATATGTAGCTCAATTGCACCTTAAACACCTCAATGCAAAATTGACTAAGTTAACTAAAACTCAAGCAGACTATATGGGACTTCCACAAAACGGTCCGTTTAAACCAGATTCATATAGATATTGATGAAGTTAAAAAATATTTACAGATTATTTTTTACCCTTCCATTTACAGCATGGTTACTATTTATTGGTCTAAATTGTGATTTTCGTACTCCTGAAGAATGGGAAAACCCATCTTGGAATTGGTCATTTACTTTCCCATTGTTAAGTAAAACATATCCGTTGGAAGACCTTGCAGATTCTGAAACTATTTTTATTGATACTAACGATGTTTTTCAAATAGAATTTTCTGATTCACTATTAGATGAGGATGGTGAGCGAGTTGGAATTGATGAAGATTTTTTATCTTATTTCACTATTGAGGATGTAAATATTGAGGGAATAAATGGAATTGAAATTGATCCAATCTTTTTCCCTGAAGAAGGAGATTCAATATCTAACATTTCAACCGTCGAAATTCCAATAACTCATTTCTCGGATGAACTAATCGGAGGTAATTGTTTCCCGGATACTTTAATTGCTACTGGATTTGATACTACAGATGTAGTTATGGAAAATCTATTCTCTATTAGTGATTTTGAATTGTTTGAGTCTATTGATTATGTAACAATAGATGACGGCAGATTAAGTGTTGAAGTTAGTAATACTTTCCCATTTGAAATTTCACTAATTAACATTGAATTTGTAAGCGCAGGAGAAACTATCTACACAGCGTCATTCGCCGATTTAAATGGAAACGAAAGCAATGTAAAAATAATATCACCAGAAGATAATGAATCCTGGGTAAATTTATCGGAAAATATTACTATCACATGGTCAATTATTGTAATTCCACAAGAAGGTTCTGAACTTGAACCTTGCGATCTACAATTGCCAGGTTGGGAACTCTCACCTGATCTGTCCGAGACATTTGAAATGGACATTTCGTTTGTTTTGTTTCATTCAAAAAGTGTTACAGGGACGACTACAGCAGATTCTGTTTCGCAAACAACAAAAATAGAATTAACAAGCGAATCTGATATTTCTATAAAAGGGGGTAAAATTACTGATGAGTATATCTCGGGTACACTAAACTCTTTGTCAATTGATATTACTAATAACCTTTTCGCTCCTGTTGATTTGTCAGTCAAATTTAGGAATTTCTTTGATGATTTCGATACCTTAGGTGTAGAAACATATATTGAAATTGATGAAAATTATACTTCTGAATATACATTAGCTGGAAAAATTATGGGTCATCCAGATATTGAAGGTGAAGTGATTGACTCTCTTGAAGTTGTTACAACTATTTCACTGCCAAGTACTCAGACAACTATAGAACTCGATAATCCAGGTAGTTTAACAATTGATGATTTCTCACTCTCTACTGTTGAACTACAATATGTTTCAGCTATAACTGATTCACTGATATTTGATTCACCAGAAACAATTATCGAAGATATTCCAACAGGATTCGATGGATTTGACTTCGTGGATGTTAGGCTAGAAATTGACTTATACAACCAGATTGGTTTACCCATGCAGTTAGATCTTAATCTAGTTGGGTACAAAAATAGTGATTCAATAAACCTTAAAATTGATCCTGAAATTAATTACCCAGACATTGAAAATGTAAACGAAATTGGAGATTCTGTCCGTACAATAATTATTTTGAATAATGACGGACAAACAGTCTATTGGCTAAATGAAACTGGAGATACGCTCTATTCAGAAATGTCAGAAACAAATACAACAATTGTAGATATTTTGAATTTTGCCCCTGATAGTCTGAGTATGAAAGGACACGCTATCATGGACGGAGTTGGGGTGTTGGCTCCCGATACTTATATATGGGGTACATTTGAACTTATCGCACCATTTTCATTTATTTTTGACGATATGACTTTCATTTCTGAAGATTTTACTGTAATCGATACAATGGAAGCTTCTCTAAGAGAAACTATAGATAATTCTTTAATTCTTGCTGAATTACAATCGAAAATTATAAATCATACTCCTATGGGTGGTGTTATTTCTCTTCTCATTTCAGATTCTACTATTTTCCCACTATATATCGACAGTCTCACAACAAACTTGATAACAAATTTTAATGATTCTATAATTCAAGATATTCCTGATAATGTCTCTTCAGTTGTATGTGAAAAGAACTCAGAAATTCTCACTTCATACATAGAATTTTTGGATGATCAAGATACAGTGTTGTTTTGGATTGGTAGATTAATTGATTTCAATATTTCACCACCAGATTCTGTGGATTTTGAGACTGGAATTGTCTTTGAAGCAAGTAATTTTGTAGAAACTGTTTCTATGGATACTACTCAAATTGATTGGATAACAAGTGAAGAATTGCGATATATCGTACCAATGATGACATTTAATTCATCAAATGGTCTACCAAAAACCTTTCTTGCTAGTGATTCATTACAAATCACATCTACTATTAAATTTGTTCTTAAAGTTGACGAGCTATTTAAAGAAGATTCACATTCCGAAATTGAACCAATCCCAAATAGAGTGAATTCAAACAAATGAGAAAACTCAATATTTATATCATTTTTCTAATGTTAATCAGTAGTATCTTCTCTCAAATAAAATCTGACCCTCGGATGATTGGAATGGGAGGTGCTTATATAACTTTATCTGAAGGTTATCGTTGCGTGGGTTTCAATCCTGCTAACTTAGCGTATGGAAAGCAATTCTCCATTAATCTACTTTCAGGAACTACAGGATTTGCAAATAACTTGTTATCTTTAATAACTTATAATGAAATCAATGGTGCTGATTTAGAAAATAGTAATGCTGACAAGTACTATCCAAAAGCAGATTTACTCAACTTAACTGATGGTGAAGATTTAGAACTTACAATAAATAATCACATTCCTCTCCCATTAATAAATTATTCAAAAGGTGTAATTGCAATAACATCGGATATTATGCTACTTTCCGATATCACCATCCCCTATTCTATGATGGAATTATCCCTTATCGGGAATGAAATCGGTCAAGAATATAGTTTCAGTACTAAAGAAAACATCCTCGGAGTCGCGGAATATGGTATTAGCTTAGCAGTCCCTTATGAAAATTATGCTGTAGGATTTACATTTAAGTACTTACAAGGTTTGTTCTTTGTAGGTATTGATCAAGATTCTAGCTATGCAACATTCGCTATGGATTCAACTTCATTTTATGGTGAAGGACGATATCTAATAAGGCAAGCTGTTGGTGGTAGTGGAGTTGCTATGGATATTGGTTTCGCAACTAAAGAATCTGCAGAAGGTTGGAGGTTTGGTGTATCTTTAACAAATCTTTTTGGTGCAATTGAATGGAACAAACCAAATTTCACACGAGATTTAATCGGAGATAGTATTAAAGATATTCTCCCATTCCGACAAAATGAATATTTTGTTTACGAATACACAATCAATAATGTTAATGGATTGTCATTAATCGGAGAAGGTAGCGAATACGATAGTCTGTTTATTAGTAATGGTTATACTGTTGTTGAAACTGATAGTGGTTTAGTATCCTCAGAGGACCTTTCTGACGAAGAGCTTATGGCTCTGGAATTAAAAGATTTTAGCACAGATTATCCACTATTTTTCAGATTCGGTATTTCGAAAAGATTTAAAGATCAATGGTTATTAGCAACTGATTTAAGTACAGGTTTCCACAATGAGCTAAACAGCTATAATAAATGGAAATTATCTGTTGGTATTGAAATAAATCGTTTTAAGCACTGTCCAATCAGAATGGGTTACACTCTAGGGGGAAAAAGTTCTAATGGTTTAAGTTTTGGTTCAGGACTACATTTAGGTCCATTGAAATTCGATTTTGGTGTAGCTCTAAGAAACGGATTTCTACTACATACAGCTAAAGGATTTGATTTTTCACTTGGTTTAATTTTCACTTACTAGTTAAGTACTTATCTAAGTTCTAGTTCTTCTGAATAAATACAGTCCCAATATTATAAAAATAAAATTACCAAACCAAACTGACATAAACGGTGATGCTATCCCCTTGTAACCAAGAGATTGTCCAAATTTCAAAACAGCGTAATATAAGAGAATTACAAAAATACTGATACCCAAACCAACTGCCATATTACTACGGGGTTTACCAATTGATAGTGATAATCCAAATAATATCATAATAAAACTCGTACAAGCAAATGCTGTTTTAAAGTGTAGATTAACTTCCCACCGTTGGTCTTTAATTCCGTTGAATTTTAGTTTTTCAACAAATCCAACAAGTTCCCAATAATTCATTTCCTCGGGTTTAACCGATTCAGTTGTAAGATCAACTGGACTAAAACTCATATCAATCAATGTATCAGATGCATAATTGGAATACATAAGTTGTTCGTTTTGCCATTTTCTTATTTTGTAGTTATTTAGCTTCCATTTATTTATCTCTCCATCCCATTCCATAAATGGAGCATCTAATCGACAAACGAGCTTCCCATTCTCAAATTGTTGAATAGAAATGTTATGGGCAGAATTTGTTTTATATGAAAACTGCTTAATGACAAGTATTTTATCTCTATCAATTTGTCTATAAATATCTAACTTTTTGATTTTTCTTTGAGATTTAGACTTCCTGAAATACTTATCCTCTAATTCAGTTCGTTTTTGAAAATGTGGTGCAACAATTATATTATCGAAGTAAAAAGATAAAATACTGAAGATAAAACCAACAATCAGTAGTGAAGAACTAATTCGTCGGATACTTATACCGGAAACTTTGATTGCTGTTATTTCATTTCTCTTTTGGAGAAGCCCAAATGTAAAAACTGTCGATAGTAACAATGCCATCGGAAGCCCAATACTCACAAACCACGGAATTGTGTGAAGATAATATCTTAATATATCATTGGCGGGCATTTCAGAATCTATAAATTTATCTAAATGATCAATGATATCTACAATCACGAAAATGACAATAAACACAAGAACCGAAACAAATAATTTCCCGAAGTATTGCTTCAGAATATAGAGATCCAAGATTTTCTTCATACTGTAAATTACATTATTCTACTCATTTGGAAAAATATATTAGATTCATTATTGGTGGTGATTGTAAATTATGCACATAGATTTCCTTTTAAATCTATCCCGGGAGGTGGAAAAAGGATGTCATTTGAGATTCATTAATACCTCCGACCGGAGGTTTTTTTATACATAAAATACAAGGGAAAGCAAATGAAATCAGTAAAATCCAAATTGATGGTTGAATCTCATATCAAGCGTACCTTAATTCGTCTAGCACATGAGATTATTGAAAATAATCCTAACTTAAAAAATGTTGCTTTAGTTGGAATTCGAACTAGAGGTGAATTTCTCGCTAAAAGAATACTGCATCATATTGAAAATATTTCTGGAGAAAAAATGAAATATGGTACTTTAGATGTAACTTTTTATAGGGATGATTTTAAAACAAATTTGGGTTCTCCTCAGGTTCAGTCATCAGAAATTTTATTTAGTATAGATGAAATCAATGTAATTCTGATTGATGATGTACTCTATACAGGAAGGACAATCCGGGCTGCGATGGATGAACTTTTCGCTTTTGGAAGACCTGCATCGATCCAGCTCTGTGTTTTGGTCGATCGTGGACACCGTGAATTACCTGTTAAAGCTGACTTTATCGGGAAAAATTATCCAACATCTCTGCACGAACATATCCATGTCCATGTAGATGAGGTCGATGATGAAGACGCTGTTCTTCTTATGGAATATGGAGAGGAAGAATAATGGGATTGTTAAGTAAAACTCACTTTCTAGGATTAAAAGAAACTCCAGCTGAGGATATCCAACATATTATTGACACAGGATTTATGTTCAGAGAAGTTTTAGACAGACCTGTAAAAAAGGTGCCATCGTTAACTGGAAAGAATATTGTAAATCTATTTTTTGAGAATTCTACACGAACTAGAATGTCATTTGAGCTAGCCGAAAAACGACTATCTGCTGATGTAATAAATTTTTCTGCTAGTTCCTCTAGTTTAAAAAAGGGAGAAACTTTAAAAGATACAATTCAAAATATTCATGCAATGAAAATGGATGCAGTTGTTATGCGACACTCTTCACCCGGTTCAATTTATCAACTCACACAATTTGTAGATGCAATTGTAATAAACGCAGGGGATGGAACACATGAACATCCAACCCAAGCAATGCTGGATATGATGAGTATTCACGGAAAATTTGGTAAACTAAAAGGGATTAAAGTCGCTATTATTGGAGATATCTGTCATAGTAGAGTTGCACTATCAAACATCTATGGTTTGATTACGATGGGAGCAGAAGTTACCCTATGCGGTCCTCCCCATCTTTTACCTGTTGGAATTGAAGAATTAGGTGTAAGTATAAGTTATAATATTGATGAAGTAATCGAGTGGGCTGATGTACTTAACATACTAAGAATTCAAAACGAAAGAATGGGGATAGGAATCATTCCATCAGTCAGAGAGTATAGATCAAGTTTTGGGATAACTCAAGAAAGAATAAACAAACATAAAAAAGAAATTGTGATTATGCATCCTGGTCCTATGAATCGAGGTGTGGAAATAGACAGCATAATTGCAGATGGTGATCAAGCAATAATTTTAGATCAAGTTTTGAATGGAGTCGCCGTTAGAATGAGTATTTTATATCTACTATTGAGTTCATCAGAGGAGAAGGAAGCATGAAAAAAGAATTTCAAATGAACGGAAAATGGTTATTGGTTAATGGTGATATTTATGATCCGTTTGAAAACAAACATCTGAAAGGTTCAATCCTTCTTGAAGATGGAATTGTTAAATACCTTGGAACAAAAATCGACATACAAAAAGATACAAATATCTTGGAGTGTTCTGGAAAAATGATTACCATCGGTTTTATGGATTTGCACGCACATTTCCGTGAACCAGGCAGAGAAGATAAAGAAACTCTCGAAACTGGTAGTCGCTCAGCTCTTGCTGGTGGATTTACAAAAGTTTGTGTAATGCCAAATACAAATCCACCACTAGATTCACCAGAATCTATCAGATTTATTATTGATAAAGCAGAACATTTACCAGTTGATATTTATCCAATCGGAACAATCACCAAGGGGCAGAATGGAAAAGATCTCTCCGAAATTAGTGAGATAACTAAATCTGGTGCCGTTGCAATATCAGATGATGGATTGCCTGTAAAAAATGGACAAATTCTTCGTTATGCATTGGAATATAGTAAAATGTGTGATATCCCAGTAATTAATCACGCAGAAGACGAGTACGTCCGAGCTGATGGCGTGATGAACGAAAGTTCAATGTCAACTCACTTGGGTTTACCGGGAAATCCAGATTATTCAGAATCTGTTATGATATTTCGAGATTTATCTATAGCAGAATTTGTTGATGGTAGAATCCATATACCACATGTTTCTACTGCTAAATCTGTTGATATTATTAAATTATTCAAAGAAAAAGGAGTTAATGTAACAGCTGAAGTTACACCACATCACTTGGGTTTGACAGAAAACAGGTTATCTTCTTTTGATACCAATGCAAAAGTAGCTCCTCCTCTCCGTAGGGATAAAGACAGGCAAGCATTAATTGATGGGCTTAAATCAGGAATAATTGATTGTATTGCTACTGACCATGCACCACATACCATCGAAGAAAAAGAAGCTGATTTTCTTCAAGCACCATGTGGAATGATTGGTTTGGAATCAGCTTTTGGACTCAGTCATACAGTCTTGACAAACAATGGAGCAACTACAGATGATGTAATTCGATGGATGACAGTTGCACCAATGAACATTATTAAACTAAAGAAAAAAGCCTTCGAACTTGAAAAACAAGCAGATATAGTGATTATTGATCCGAACGAGAAATGGAAATTTCAAAAGGAACATGTGCATTCTCGTTCAAAGAATTCTCCAATGTATGACATGGAGTTTAAAGGAAAAGTGGTTACTACAATATCTGGTAACATTGGATTTGGGGAAGACATAACCGGCTAAATCAAAAGTTTTACATTACACTGTGAATTAATATTGACTTCAATTACTATTTTCGTGTAATTTTTCAGGCTGTTTTAGTATGTAAATCCATAGAAAAGGAATAGATGAGAACTGAATCAATAAAGCAAAGTGAAATCACTCAGAGCTGGTTTCTTGTTGATGCGAAAGATAAACCTTTAGGAAGGTTAGCAAGTAGTATTGCTCAAATCCTGAGAGGTAAAGGCAAACCATTTTTTACACCTCACATGAACATGGGTGATTTTGTGGTTGTGATTAACGCAGAAAAAGTAGCAGTATCAGGGGCAAAAGAAACTTATAAACAATATTGGAGTCACAGTGGATTCCCAGGTGGAACTAAAGAGATTTCACTTGAGAAACTACGCCAAACTCACCCAGAACGCATTGTTACAAATGCGGTAAAAGGTATGCTCCCACATAATAGATTGGGACGGAAAATTATGAAACAATTAAAAGTATACAGTGGTACTGAGCATCCTCATGAAGCTCAACAACCACAAGTTTTTGATTTAGAGAAATAAAGGGAATTAATGCCAAAGAGTAATGATTTACAAGTAGTCGGTCGACGGAAAACTTCCGTTGCTCGAGTAATATTTAGAAAAGGTAAAGGTAAAATCACAATAAACAATCGTGATATTGAAAATTATTTCGGACGAGATACTCTAAAGATGGTACTAAGACAACCATTGGAGTTAACTGAAATGATGGGAAAACACGATATTATTGTGAATGTTTTCGGAGGTGGTCTAAGTGGTCAAGCTGGAGCTATTCGTTTGGGTATTGCTCGTGTATTAGAAAGAGTGGACCCCGATTTACGACCCATTCTCAAGAAAGAAGGAATGCTAACTCGTGATCCTCGTGAAGTTGAACGGAAAAAATACGGGCAACCAGGAGCACGAAAAAAATTCCAATTCTCAAAACGTTAATATTATTTAGATTATTTAGGATACTGAAAATATATGGTACAAATTACTGTAGATGAATTATTGAAATCAGGCGTGCACTTTGGACACCCTACGAGTCGTTGGAATCCAAACTTCAAACCATTTATAGCTTTAAAAAGAAATGGAATTCACATCATTGATCTGAAACAAACATTACTTCAACTTGAAAAAGCAACTCGCGAGATGACAAAAATTGTTCAAGCTGGTGGAATTATTCTGTTTGTTGGAACTAAAAAACAAGCTCAAGATGCAGTTCAAGAAGCCGCAGATCGTTGTGGTATGTATTATGTTGTTGAACGATGGCTTGGTGGAACTCTTACTAATTTTGGAACAATCAAGAAGAGTATCAAAAGATTACAGATGCTCGAAAAAGAATCTTCAGATATTTATGATAATCTCACTAAAAAGGAATTAGGATTGCTCGAAAGAGAAAAAATCAAATTAAGCGATTTGCATCGTGGTATTAAAGATATGAAACATCTACCAAGTGCTATATTTTTTGTTGATTCAACCCACGAAGCAACAGCAATTCGTGAAGCAAAAAGACTCGGGATACCAGCTTTTGGGATTGTTGATAGCAATTCTGATCCAACCGAAATTGATTTTCCTATTCCAGCCAATGATGATTCAATGAAATCTATACACTTAGTAGTAAATTACGTTGCTGATAAAATCATTGAAGCTCGTGGAGGGAAAGTAGACAATGAAACTCAACCTACCCAAGAGGATCAAGAGAATCCTGTTGAAGAGACAGTAACAGCGGTTGAAGAAATATCCGAAACTGATGTAAATAAAGAAGAAGAAACTAAGGAGTAAATAAAAGATATGATTACTGCTTCAGCAGTTAAAGAATTAAGAGACCGTACTGGTGCTGGAATGATGGATTGCAAAAAAGCTCTTCAAGAAGCTGATGGCAATATGGAAACAGCTGTAGATAATTTGAGAAAAGCAGGAATTGCAAAAGCACAAAAAAAAGCAGGTCGTTCAGCAAAAGATGGTTCAATTGTTCAGTATATTCATCCAGGAGCAAAGCTTGGTGTTTTAGCAGAAATTAACTGTGAAACAGATTTCGCAGCAAAAAGCGAAACATTTCAGACATTTATTAAAGATGTTGCAATGCACATTGCTGCATCAAATCCTATGGTGGTAAAAAGAGAAGATATCGAACCTGCAGTTATTGAAAGAGAAAAAGATATCTTTAAGGAACAAGCTTTACAATCAGGTAAACCGGAAGCAATTCTCGATAGAATTACAGAAGGAAGACTTGAGAAATTCTATTCTGAAAATGTTCTTTTAGAACAAGTATTTGTTAAAGATCCTGATATATCTGTGAAAGATCTTCTCACTGAAACTATCGCTACTTTAGGTGAAAATATTAATATAACTCGTTTTGTTCGTTTTGAGTTAGGTGAATCTAAAAATTCAAACGGAACCAAAGAAGAATAATTCAATTGTCAAATATTAAACCTTGCTTTAACCGAATTCTCCTAAAAATGAGTGGAGAAATTTTCTCCGGTGGGCAAGGTTTTGGCATTGAGCCAGAAACTGTCAATGCTCTTGCCGAACAAGTAAAATCCGCATCCTACCTTGGGGTACAAATAGGAATAGTTATTGGTGCTGGAAATCTCTTTAGGGGAATGTCCGTAGCCAAACAAGGAATGGACCGAGTTGTTGCCGACTATATGGGAATGACCGGAACCATTATGAATTCCGTAGCTCTTCAATCCGCTCTCGAGCAAAAAGGATGCGAAACTCGTGTAATGTCCGCACTTCAAATTAATCAACTTGCTGAACCTTATATTCGCAGAAAGGCAATTCGCCATCTTGAAAAAGGTAGAATAGTTATCTTTGCTGGAGGTACTGGAAATCCATACTTCACGACAGATACTGCTGCAGTTCTGCGTGCAATTGAAGTCAAAGCTGATGTGATTTTGAAAGGTACAAAAGTTGATGGCGTTTATTCTAAAGATCCAATGAAGTATCCCGATGCTGAAAAATATCAATTTCTTTCATACAAAGATACAATCAGTAGAGAACTTAAAGTTATGGATATGACCGCAATTACACTTTGCAAAGAAAATAATTTACCAATTGTTGTATTTAATATAAAAAATGATGAAAATTTACTGGGTATTATTCAAGGGCAAAATATTGGAACTAAAGTTTCAAAGGAGAAATAATTATGATAAATGAACTTTTTGCTGATGCAAAACATCGAATGGATAGTGCAGTTGAACACTACCATCACGAAATAACATCTATTCGTACTGGGCGTGCTTCTGTGAGTATTCTTGATATGATAAAAGCTGATTATTACGGAACACCCACACCAATTAAAAATATGGCACAAATTAGTGTTCCTGAACCTCAACAAATTGTTATTCAACCATTTGATCCGGGAGGTGCAGTTGCAATTGAAAAAGCAATTTTCAATTCAGATTTGGGACTAAATCCAAATAATGATGGTAAAGTGATCCGTTTAACTATACCTGCTTTAACAGACGAGCGACGCAAAGATTTAGTGAGATTAGTTCATAAAATGATTGAAGAAGGACGAATTGCTGTACGAAATGTCCGTCGTGATATTAACGACCATCTTAAAACTCTAAACAATGATCACCAATTATCAGATGATAATCTCAAAAGAGCGTTGGATGATGTTCAAGAAATGACAAATAAAAGCATTGAAGAATTAAACAAGATCCAAGATGCTAAAGAGAAAGAAATTATAGAATAGATCTTGGTGCTAGGTCCCTGACTTAAATTTCTCAAGGTTTTTCAGCGGATGTAGTTCAATGGTAGAACATCAGCTTCCCAAGCTGGTTACGAGGGTCCGATTCCCTTCATCCGCTCAATAATTTGGCAATTGTGGATGAAAATTTCAAATATCAAAAACCCGGTAGTATTTGCTTTTCAGCTGATAATTTATCGGGTTTTATCTATATGTAAAACAGGGGGCTAGCCCCCTTGTTCAAAATAATAACAGTTTATTGAGTCCCAGCTAACCCAGAACCCAATACCAAAAACCAAAAATATTACTTATTATACCTTTCGCGGTAAGCTTCTACTTTGTTCTCCATTTCATCGAAGAGTTCTGTAGCTCGCATTGCGGTATATAACTGCTCATCAGCTTTTATTTTTGCCAATAACCGTTTCTGTGCCGCACCTTCATCCCATTCGATTAAAACATAAGCACGGTAAATTCGTTGCCCATCAGACTTTTCTTCCTGAACATCCTTATTTTTTACTTTCCAATCTTTCAAACTTGTAGAGATTATTTGCTCTTGAGTTTGAGAAAATTGATCGATAATCTGAGAGTCAAAATTTAAACCCGTTTCTTCAGTTGCTCTTTTTACCAATGCACTCATTTCGGATTCTACTTGTCCAGCAAGTCTGTTACCTGCATCTAATGACGCTTTGTTAATTGCCATTTGCATATCCTGACTTGTGGCTGTAGAAGATACATATTTAAATCCCTCAACTTCAGGAACATTTAAAAACCAATCAGGTGCTAATCCAATTGTTTTCCTTGATGCGTTAGGCGTTAAGTCTGCTCCTGTTCTATGCCCACAATTAAATGCAAATAAGCCAACAATTGCAATGATTATTATGTTTACTATGTGTTTTTTCATGTTGTTACCTTTCTTTTTTTGTTAATAGAAGGAAGTCTGGAGCATGTAGCTCGTAGTTTATAAAATGCTTCAAATTTCCCAATAAATATTCTAAATATCAGACTAAAATTAACATGTTTCAATTATTATTACAATCTGTAAAAGACACCAGGGATTCCCCCTTTTTTGTATATATTTCATTCATTCGTTCTTTAGCAAGTTCCGGATTTTCTATTTCATCTAAACTATCATAAAACCATTAAAATGGTTTGCATTCTACTTCTTCTTCCATTCCCACAGTTAAAACTGTGGGTTGCTAGTTCTTTTTGTCTGAATCACTGATTTACGCTGATTTATGGATTTCACTGATTTTATAATCCGTGTTCTTCTGTGTAATCTGTTTCATCTGTGATTCTAACATTCTCCTCTGCAGAGGAGACCTGAGATGTCCAAAGGACATTTCGGGAGGTGTTCCTTTTCAACACCACTCCCAGTAGTTGCCTTACACCTAACTTGTGGAGGTGTTTTAAACACCCCTTCTTCGATTTAACGTGTTCGTTCACGGACTCGCTAACCCATTGCATCAGGTTTCCCCTCGCATTGGAATAAATCCCAATGCTAACTCAAATAAACCACGCTAAAGCGTGTTGTTAAAAAACCTCACAGGGCGGTTTACCACAATTTTATTAAACCATTAAAATGGTTTGCATTCTACTTCTTCTTCCATTCCCACAGTTAAAACTGTGGGTTGCTAGTTCTTTTTGTCTGAATCACTGATTTACGCTGATTTATGGATTTCGCGGATGTTTTAATCTGCGTTCTTCTGTGTAATCTGTTTCATCTGTGATTCTAACATTTTTTCGACCCCGCATATATGCGGGATAAATAGATAAATAGACAAATAGACAAATAGACAACAAAACTAATCCTTTAAAACCCTAACAG
>CAZSJY010000025.1:0-26657 GCA_964607375.1 uncultured bacterium | reverse complement strand
CACCATTTATTACTCCACTTAAGGCATACAAGTTCATCGCCAAGTATGGATTACCATCATACACAGGTGTAAAATGTTGCGGATCATCTCTAGTATCTGCTACTCGCAAAAGAGATAGACTACTCTCATCAAGTTCAATTACAGTATCAGTGGATACTTTTATATAGTATCCTTCATCAGCTTCAAAATTACCTATATTATTTACCCAACCAATTGGAAATCCTAAATCCTCTATCGCTGAACCTGATTCATCTTGAACCTTCAGTAAAGTCCCTGCATCTATCAAAGATTGAACTGCAACCATAGCATCTTGTGAAGATGTTAGTGGATACCCCATTATGTTCCATCCTGATGTAAGAGCAATTTCATATGGAAGAAGGATTGGTTGTCCAAGGGTTGTTAGGTTTGTATTATCGCTTACCTTAATATAGTAACCTTCTGTTACTTCCATATCTCCAATATTGTTTACCCAACCAATTGGAAATCCTAAATCCTCTATCGCTGAACCTGATTCATCTTGAACCTTCAGTAAGGTACCTGCATCTATTAAAGATTGAACTATATTTTGTAAATTCATATCTGTAGGTTCATTATAAAATGACATTATGTTCCAACCTGTGATGAGTGATATGTCTTGATCAATTCCAGAAAACTCACCTGTCAAGTTGACTCCACATTCAGTTGGGCTCCAAAACCAATCAAGCCCATGGTCTTCGCATAATTCTTGAGTTATAAATTCTTGATCTGAACACTGCCAGTAACCCTCGTTGTTAAATAAACCAGAAGTATCCCAGTGTTCAAACTCTATAAATTCTGCATTTGCATCAATGATGCTTCCACCATTGAAAGTAAAATATTTGAATGTAATCGGATTTGATTCTGTATAGCCATTTTGCCAAGCATACATTGGTTGTAGATCTTCACCAAAATATCTAATTGCACCTACACATAAGTCGTCATCGAAAACACCTATTTCGTCTCCTTCCGTTAATGGTAAATCATGCAATAAAGCACTATTAACATTAATCAATTCAAAACCATCAGTTAATGATCCCGTTTCTGTATAGGTAAAATGTTGAGGTAAATTCGCTGATATGTTGACAACGCTAATTTTCTCTAAGTCAAACACACCTTCGGTTGATGAGGCTTCTCCAATATCTAAATATTCAATGAACTCAATGTTTATTTCTTCGTTTTTGCTCTTGTCCCACAATTTGAAATATATTTGTGCATCTGATAAAAATCCGTCTATAATATGTGTTATTGAATTGTCTTTCCAAGCTAATAATTGATTAGAATTTAATGGAGTAGCGACAGCACCAACACAAATGAAATTTTCCCAATTTCCATTTCCCAATGTATCACAAAATACACCAATTTCATCACCGATAGCTAATGGTCCTCCAGAAAAAGTGAGTCTATTAAGTTGAATTCCGTGATAATTCTCACCGTGATCGGGGTATTGGAAATATTCCGGTTCAACGGACATTGATATAGAAATCAAAACCCACAAAACACTAACATGAACTGTGCGATATATACATTGAATTTTCATCTTATCACAATTACCTCCCACTCAATTTTATATAGAACTCCAGTCAACAGCAGATTACTAATTTGAACTTTAATTAAGTTATTACCAAACTAGTGAATCAAATTTGGCATTTTCTCCTCCAAGGCAACCATAGAAGTTACATCAAAATAACATAAAATCAAATTTTCAGTGATTTATTTTAAGTTGGAGATGTTTGTCAGTTAGATTGAATTTTGACTAAGTGGTAGTTTTTGAAAAATAACTGTTTTATTCCGTCTTCTGTTGGATAAGACCACATTTCAAAACTATTTCCATTTTCTGAAATGAAATCACGATTTTGAGGTTCTCCAAGAACTTCTTTAACTTCTTCGGGTAACATACCCAATTGGATTCGATATTTTTTAATTATATAAACTTTCTTTTTTTCAGCATACATTAATTCAGTTATTGTGGATCTTGTTTTTTCTTTTTCTTGTTTACTCAATTTTTCATTTATTTTCTTTAGTAGATTATCTGCTAAATCACTAATTTCAGGTTGTACATCTTTAATTGTTTCTAGTGATTCTAATGTTAAGTAAACATCTGAATAATCACTAGCGCTATTTATGCTAGAAATTAGTCCACCTGCTATATCTTTATATTTTTTTTTCACCATTTCAATGAGATCTGGATTAAAATCTAGTGCTTGGTTGAAATATTCAAGAGCATTATTGTAATCACCAATTTCTAATAATATATTACCCTTATTTAGATATAAGTCAGCCATAACATTGTTTGCTCTTTTTCGAGTCCTTGGAGTTAATTCCCACGCTCTTTGAATAATATTTTCTATTTGATTGTAGTCGAAAGATTGTAGATATGTTTCTGCACTATCCAGTAAAATGTTAGAGATGTCTGCTAATTTGATATCCACTTCAAATTTCAAATCATTATCTCCTTGAAAAAAAGCACTTTCGAAATTATCAATAGCAGAATTATAATTTTTGTTTTCCAATTCCTTTAAACCAATATTGTATAATTGATAAGGTATCTGTTCGTAGCAAAAATTCAACAGTTGTTTTGCTTTTTTTGTTTTGCCGTGTGAAGGATATTCTCTAGTAAATGATTCTAATTTAGTAACTGCAGATATATAATCTTCTTCATTTAGAGCATCAAAGCCTAAATCACCAGTTGTTCGTGATCCTCCAATAGTAGTTCCAAAAGTTAAATAAATTCCCATAGTTCTCATATCCATACCAATAATAGGTGAAATATCTTGAGGGTCATCAAAAGAATCCATATAAATTCTGTTAAATTTAGCTTCCAAACCAAACATATAAGAGAAAGATAATTTAGAAGATGGTAAAAGGAAATGCAATCCGATTCCGAAAGTTTCATTCATTCCTGTCCCATTTAGATATACATCACCCCCTTTGGATCTATATAATCGTCCCCAAGATTTTCCAATAGAGTGAGTTACAGAAAGTACCCAAAGTGGTGACCTTTGCCAAGAAATGGAAGATACAATATTCCCATGATGAAAAAGCGGATCAAATTTGTAGTTTCCACCGCGGACTTCATCTGTAGGAGGCTTCCAGTGACTTGGTAAATCTGCTGCCCAACCGAAATTGTGCATTCCATATCCAAGTCCTACTTGAATATCTAAAATATTTTGATGAAACAAAATCAGTGGAAGATTAACTTTTGCAATATCTAATTCAAAATGAATGCCTGTTCTTCGTTCAAAACTTGAAATAGATGAAAGAGTTGTCTCAGTCGAATCCATCAAAACAGCTGAATCATCATTTATTTTGATACTACTATTAATATCTAATAGTGAAAAAGATTGCCAATAATCAGAACCACCGTAATAAAATGACCCAACTCGTAGTTGAAATGGAGTTAACCACACTGGATCACGAAAAGTCATAGGATGTACAATTTTGTTCCAAATTTTCTCAAATGTGGTGGTGTTCCAGTTCTGCTCTTCAGCTGAAATGAATGAGAAAGTAATTACGAAAAACAATGTTATGCACCGTTTCATGGTGCAAAATCTATTGAGAATTGAACAAATAAACAAAGAAGGAAGCAAAATACTCCATCAACAAGTTAATCTTACTAATCTCAATTCTGTCATTGTTTTAAAAACCAAACATTATCTCTTCAATCTTCTTTGTCCAATAGTGTATTTGTAGGATATTCACCAATTTTAAGTACATAACACTAAGTCAAATCGTACACTTTTAGTAATATTTCTTGGATTCTAGTATTAAGTGCAACAGTTTTAGGGAATAGTTCTCTGGTTTATTGGATATCCAAGTACTGTTTCTACGGTTACATTATTTATGAGGCAACGACTATTTTGAAAAATCTGTATGGTTACTTTCTTATGAGGCAATGCGACTAAATTTCTTTCTTCCAAACTTCTTCGAGAATTTCCAAATAATTCTGTAAGTTATTCGCCAATTATGAAGTACAATTTTCGATATTTGATCTTATTTTTTTGTCTATTGTGGATATTGAACTCACAAGATAATCCTCCTCCTGGTGCTTTCACAATTACTCGAATTCACTATGATGGTGGGGGTGATTGGTATGCTGACCCAAGTTCTTTACCTAATCTTTTAAATTTCGTTTCTACTAATACGAACATCGCAGTTGATCTTGTTGAAAAACGAGCTAAAATTGGAGAAGATGTATTCTATGAAAGCCCATATCTGTATTTAACAGGACACGGGAATATTAAGTTTAGTGACGAAGAAGCACAAATTCTCCGCGAGCATTTGATAAATGGTGCATTTCTTCACGCAGATGATAATTTTGGAATGGATAAATCTTTTAGGAGAGAGATGAAAAAAGTTTTTCCAGACAAAGAATGGGTGGAATTACCAATCGAACACGAAATTTTTAAGATACTCTTTCAGTTTCCAGAGGGATTACCTAAAGTCCACGAACACGACAATAAACGACCACAAGCACTTGGACTGTTTCACGATGAAAAACTGATAGTTTTATACACATACGAGTGTGATCTTGGAGATGGATGGGAAGATGCAAATGTTCAC
This sequence comes from uncultured bacterium, assembly GCA_964607375.1. Lineage (GTDB taxonomy): Bacteria > Fidelibacterota > Marinisomatia > SCGC-AAA003-L08 > JACNLC01 > JACNLC01. The sequence goes on along the minus strand of CAZSJY010000025.1, from coordinate 22,079 downwards.
AATGATCCTCCTGAAATAAGAAGAGCTTCCTTGCAACTTGGAACTAACATCATCCTTACTGCTTTAAGTAGATAACTTTATGAGCAGTATTAAAACATTTCTCAACCAGCTTCGCAAACAAAGAGCTAATTTTTCACTATTATCTAGTGCATCACGGTTTATTCTTGTTTTTACTCCAATAGTTTTGGTCCTTGTAGGATTTGAAGCAATTTTCTACTTTGGTACAGATGTTAGAGAAAAGTTTCTTGCTTCACTCTTATCTTTATTTTTTGCAGGATTGATATATTTACTTTTACGCTGGTTGATATTTCGTTTTGGGTACTTTGGAAACAGTTCTGATGAAACGGTTGCTAAATGGGCTGGTATGAGATTACCTAACCTTGCTGATAGAATACTAAATGCTCTACAACTTGAAAAGCTTGTTCGGAAACCGTCTAAACAAACTGATCTAGCCCAATTTGCAATTGACAAAACTTCTAAGCAGATTCTTTCAATTACACCAAAACAGATTAAGGAAACTCTTTCTCCTAAATTTCTGATATTTTTTAGCACGATTTTATGTATTATTTGTATAGTTTTTTTTGTGTATCAAAAAAGTTTAATTTCTGCAACAAATCGTCTTTCTCATCCTTTTACGGAATTCCCTGTTCCTCTTCCATTCCATCTTGAGTCACTAAGTGGAAACATAGATATTCTTGGGGGAGATTCGGCTAAAGTTGTAATTACTTGTATTGGGCAACTTCCTGATTCAATCATACTTCGGTGGAATTCCCAGGATAAATCAAAATCTATATCCATACCAAAAGATCACGATATCTATTCCTACAATTTTATGAATATACAAGGCGATACTAAATATTGGGGAGAAGTTGTTTCAACTTCTTGGTTTTCTCCTTGGGATACAATTCGATCTACTCCTAATACAATTTTAGTAACAGATAGACCGATCATAGAAAATATTGATTTTACAATAATTCCCCCAAACTATACTGGAGAAGATATCAAAGTTCATCAAGGAAATATTACTGAAATTTTAGCTATTGAAGGAAGTAAAGTTAAAATCACAGCTTTTGCTAACAAAATTCTCTCAAGTGCATTTATTGAAACTGGTTCAGAAAGTATTGAATTAACTGTTACTGGAAAACAAATGAATGGGAATTTCACTTTGATAAATGACGAAATTATAACTCTAAAATGTATGGATCTCAATGATGTTGAAAACCAAACACCACCTCAGTATCGTATAATTTCAATTCCTGATTCACCACCTGAACTTTTTGTTACATCACCTGATAAAGAAATAACTCTTGATGAATCGATGTTAATTTACTTTAATATGCAAATGAGTGATGATTATGGATTTTCTTCGATGAAAATTCAGTATAAAATTCAACATCCTTCATACCTACCTGCAGATACTAATTTATATTCGCACAATATTACTGAGATATTGTTGACAGCTAAAACTCAGCAGATTTTTCATTCTTGGGACTTGAAGAATCTAAATCTTGATTGGGAAGATGAGTTACATTTCAGAATATATTTAGCGGATAATAATTCATTTAGCAGACCATCCGTTACAACATCTCCGTTATTTATAGCTCATTACCCTTCAATGGAAGATTTGTTTGAGCAATTAGAACAAGAAGAACAGTTCACCAGTGAGGAAACCGAAGATGTTTTGATGACACTTGAGGATGTAGAAGAAATGGTTGAGGACCTACAACTCGAAATGTTAAAGGCTGAGGATGTCAATTGGGAACAAACCCAAAAAGCTCAAGAGACACTAGACAAAATGGATGATGTCCTATCTCAAGTTCAGCAAATACAAGAGCAATTAGAGCAAATATCAGAACTCTCGGAAAAGAATGATTTAGTCAGTAACGATTTACAGGAAAAATTATCAAAACTTCAAGAAATGCTAGACTCAATAATGACTCCAGAATTATTGGAAGCTATGGAAAAATTACGAGAAGCAATGGAAGAACTTGATCCTGAGCAGATGCTGCAAGCGCTGGAAGATTTCGAAATGAACATAGAAGAATTTGAAGATCAACTTGATAGATTTCTTGAAATGTTTGAGCAAGCAATGGCTGAGCAAAAAATGGATGAAATTGTCAAACGATTAGAGGAAATGCTGGAAGAACAAACTGAAATTGTTGAAGAATTGCTCGAAAAAGAAGACCCAGAATTATCTGATTTAGCTTCAAGAGAAAGGCGACAGGAGGAAAATTTCTCCAATTTAAAAGATGCAATGGACGATGCTCAAACAACGATGGAGAATGTATCACCATCAACATCAGAAAAATTAGATGATTTGAAAGAAAGTGAACTTGTCGATGAAACTAGTGAAAATCTTACTGAAGCAAGAAAATCTATGCAAGAAAACGATTTCCCATCATCCCAACAAAGTGCATCCAGTGCACGGAAAAACCTTGAAGAGATGTTGGCTCAATCGATGAGTATTCAACAAGCATTTCAACATGAATCTGTGGGTGAAATGATGCGTGATTTCCAAAAAGTTTTACACAATGCGCTATCAATATCTAAGCGGCAAGAAAATCTCAAAAAAGAGTCAAAAGGAATACGCTCAAATAGTCCAAAACTTGCTGAGACTGCTTCTGAACAAGATGCTATTCGCAGACAAACAAATCAATTAATTTTGCAAGTAACAGAACTTTCAAAAAAGACTTTTTACGTAACACCTGACCTTAATCGAGCGATTGGTAGAGCACGAACCTCGATGGATAAATCAATTTTGAGTTTTGAACAAAAGAAAACCGGACCAGCGCTAAACGAGCAGAAAAAAGCAATGGCTAGTTTAAATGAAGTTGCTAAATTGCTAATTCGTTCAATGGAACAAATGCAACAATCAGGTTCTGCATCTGGTTTTGAAAGTTTTATGGAGCAACTTGGGGAAATGTCTGCCCAACAGCAACAGATTAATCAAGGTACAATGCAAATGATGCAGTTGAGTATGATGGCACAACAACAAATGATGCAACGACTTCAGCAACAGCAACAGCAACTCCAACAAACCCTAGATGAAATGTTGGGTGAGTATCCTTCTGAAGAATCAGGCGGGTTAGGGAAAGCAAAGCAGGAGATGGAAGAGGTCATCAAAGATTTTAAGAGAAAACAAGTAAATCAGAGAACCATTGATAGGCAACAGAAAATTCTATCTAGAATGCTGGACAGCCAAAAATCACTTACACAAAAAGATTATTCAGAAAAAAGAAAAAGTAATACTGGTGACGAATTTATTTACTCTGGTCCATCGGGATTACCATCTGATTTTGGTGAACGAGAATTATTGTTAATGAAAGCAATGGAAGAAGCATTAAAAGAAGGTTATTCAAGAGAGTATCAAGAATTGATGAAAATTTATTTTAGAGAACTCCAAAAACTTCAAGAATCAAATGAAGAATAAAATACTATCTAAAAATTGTGCTGTAATTAGTTTATCAACTTTATTTTTGTTTGGTATTGTATTTTCTCAAACCAATGTTAGTTCTAAAAGTAAAATTGACAAAAATCAAGCAAAATCAATTAGTGATTCTAATGAGAAGAAATTCCATAAAGCAAAAGCTCTAGAAAACGCAAAGTTGATTGAAGAAGCGAAGAAATTGTATCTTGAAATCAATCGTGAAAAGCCGGGAGTATCGCGATATTTCACTCCATTAAAAAATATCTTTAAACAACAAAGAGATTGGAAATCTCTAATAGAAATCACAATCCAATATACAAAGAATAGACCCCACGATTTTAACTCTATAATTGATTTGGGTGAAGTTTATTTGTTGGCAGATTCAACACAAAAAGGAATCAATATTTTCAAATCAGTCATTAAGCAAAATCCTAAAAGTGATAACATTATCAAACAAGTTTTACATCGCTTAGTTGCAAATCGATTAATGACTGAAGCATCAAGTATTTTGGAAAAAATTAGAACACAAAGAAAAGATATAGATTATTATGCTTTGGAAATGGGGAACTACTTTGCGAACAGTATGGCTTATGACAAAGCAATGGAAGAATATCTAATTTATCTTGGTGAAAATCCAAAAAAAGTAAGAAGTATTTCAGATAGAATTGTTGGTTTCCCTAATAGTGAATCAACAAACAAAACTGTGTTAAATTATTTAACAATATCTACTATTCCGGAAGCTCAAATTGTCTTATCAGATATTCAATTCAAAAATAGTGAATATAACAAATCTTTCAATACTCTAATACAATCTGTTGCCCCAATTGGAACAGTTTTTGAACTTGGAACTGAGTTAATTACAGTCGATGAACTTCCTTTGTCAATTAGAGTGTTTGAATATATTTTGAACTCATCTGATAATAAAGAAATAGTTGAACAATCTATTTATCAAATTGGATTGATAATGGGAAAAATGACAATTCAGACATCTCAAGAACTTCCTTTGTCAGGTTTTTATACGAACAATCCTTTTTTCTCTTCTCCATATCTTAGAATGAATGAATCTGCTTCAGAATCGCTATGGAAAGCAGTTGCAATTTATGATTCACTACATTTTAACTCTAAAACTTCAAAGGCTGGATTTAGATTAGGTGAAATTCATTTTCGAATTTTGGGTGATATTGATAGTGCAGAAAAGTATTACAAAGAAAATGCCCCAGCAAGTATTATATCCCAACAACAACTTGAAAGTAATTTGAGACTTGTAGATATTCAGATTGCTCGTGGAGACTTGAAAATTGCTGAAGATAAACTTGATAAATTATTGCTTCGAAGTAGGCAACGATATAAATTTCCAATTAAAATAAAACTAGGGCAGGTATTTCTATATCAAGGAAAAACTGATACACTAAAAGGATTGATATCAGAAATGATGGATGAAATCGAGACTGACAATGAACATTTTAATGATTTGGTAGAGTTATCAAGCTTTTTGATGATGTTTGATTCTCATCAAGAATTGTTAACAAAATATGGAAATGTTCTACTTTTGTTGTTTCAAAATAAACGCACAGAAGCAATTGCTCAATTAAAAATTATCCGTCAAAACCAAAATGAAATAATATCTGATATGGCATTATACCATTCGGCTTTTTTAAGTTACCAGCAAGGGAATATTAGTGACGCAACAGAACATATAAAACAACTTTCCGGAGATAATATTTATTCGGAGGTTAGTCATATTTTTCAAGCTGAAATTCAAGACTTCATCAATCATAATTTAACAAATGCTGTTGATATTTATTTGGAATTCTTAGAACTTTATCCAAACAGTATTTATTACGATGATGTCAGAAAACGACTAAGAGAGTTAGCAGATTAATCTTATGAAAAAAATAATCACATTAATTGCATTTGTATCTTTAATATTTGGACAGAAGGTTCTTATCCCGATGGATATCTCACAAACTGACCATTTAAAATCGTATGGTATCGCATTTTGGACTTTGAAAAAAGATATCAATGTTGAATGGTTACTTAACTACAGAGGTGGTTCATTTTTGGTTGATAATTATCCAATGATTATCCGAGAATGCAAACTTAGAGATGTTAGTTATGAATTGGTTGATGCATCTCAACTAGGAACTATTTACGGAGAAATTGACCAAAATAATATGGATATCGTTTTGCTCGAAAAATCACCTGATATCGCTGTGTATTCTCCACCTGATTTACAACCATGGGATGATGCTGTAACACTTGCTTTAACCTATGCAGAAATTGAATATGATGTTATTTTTGATCATGAAGTTCTTATTGGTAAATTAGAAGATTACGATTGGCTTCATTTACACCACGAAGATTTTACTGGGCAATATGGAAAATTCCACCGAAGCTATCGGAATGCAGCTTGGTATCAAAAGCAAAAGGCAGATTTTGAGATGACTGCCCAACAACACGGATTTGCTTCAGTTCCAGCACTAAAAAAAGTAGTTGCTCGCAAAATTAGAGATTATACTTTAGGAGGTGGTTTCCTGTTTGCGATGTGCTCAGCAACTGATTCTTTCGATATTTCCCTCGCATCAGAAAATGTGGATATTGTTGCTTCAGTTTACGATGGAACTCCTGTAGATCCAGGGTATCAATCCAAATTGAATTTTGGTGCGTCGTTTGCTTTTGAAAACTATCAACTTTACACAGATCCAATGGTTTACGAATATTCTACAATTGATATTCCACCAAGCCACAAACCGGTAACTCACGGAGCTGAAGCGGATTATTTTACACTTTTTGAATTTTCAGCAAAATGGGATCCGGTGCCAACAATGTTAACTCAAGATCATGTTGGAGTAATAAACGGATTTATGGGACAAACCACAGCTTACAATCGTCAAACTTTAAAGAAAAGCGTTGTGATTATGGCAGAAGTAGAAAATACCGACATTGTTAAATACATTCACGGGAATGTTGGTAAAGGAACTTACACATTTTTGGGTGGTCACGACCCGGAAGATTATAGGCATTTTGTTGGAGATCCTCCAACGGATTTGTCGTTACATAGAAATTCACCCGGCTATCGCTTAATTCTAAATAATGTCCTCTTCCCTGCAGCGAGAAAGAAGGAAAGAAAAACTTAATGAAAAGATGAAAAAGGAAAAAGCCGTTACAGATAACGGCTTTTTATAATCCTGTACTTTCTATTTTCATTTCTGTTAGAAAATTTAAACAGATTCGCCTATAGTTTTCAGAGATTGATTTTAATCCCGCCATTTATTACAAAGCCATCAAGCGGTGCCCAAATATCTAAAAAAGTGGGTTCAGAAATAGACCCAGAATAAATGTCTCCAAACTTTGTTTGACGAGTATCGGTGAAATTTTCAAAATTTAAAAACAATGAAAACTTATCCCAGTATTTTTCTATCATCAAACCGAATATCCAATAATCTTCACTGAAACTGTTATCTTCAAGTTTTTGTTTACCATAATAATAACCTTCCAAACCAATTCTTACATTATCATGAACTTCATAAATTAATACATTGTTTAGCCGATGTTTCGCCACCAAAGGGGCTTCTGAAATGTTTCCATTTAGGTGATGCTGAACATCTGCAAAAGTATAACCAATAAAGAGCTTGAAGTGATTGTAGGTTAATTTTATATTTGTTTCTATGCCTGATGTACTAATAAATCCACTAGATTGGTTAAATGTATACGATTCCTCGGATTCATCAAAACTGAAGTGCATTGGTTTATTAATCTTTGTATGAAACAATAATGTATTAATACTGAATGTTGCTTCATCCCAGAAGGTTGTACGATAATTTACATCAACATTTATTCCTACAGATTCCTCAGCACTTGAAGTGCTTGGATCGATTGGTTTAATGTTTTTAAAATGAACTTTTTCAGCATCTTCAGTGAAAGTTGTTGGTGTTTTATATCCCTCACCAATCCCAAATCGAATGGCAAGCTTAGGAGTTGCTTTCATAAGTACAGCAAATCTTGGTAAAACAAAATTCCCATATTCGTTTTGGTGATCAATCCTCAAACCAGTTTCTAAACTAATTTTGTTTGATGCAAACCAAGTATTTTGAGCAAATCCTCCAAAAGCAGTATGGAGGTAATCCAAAACATTATCTTCAAGAGGGAAATCTTGTGTAAATCGATCAGACCATATACTTAAGCCAGTAACCCAATGGAAATTTTGTTTCTTTTTACTTGAGTAAATTTCTGTAAAGGTAGATAACTGTTTGCCACCAAATTTATGACCAGGAATTTCAATAACTCTATCGTAATAACTTACAATGTTTTTTGCTGAAAGCTTCACATTTTCATCTATTTTGTGTTCATAACCGATCTGAGTACTAATGCGTTTTGTAATGTTATTTTCGAAGTAGGAAGAAGAGTTACTCTTGTCGCCTAGAATATAATCTACATCACCACCAATTCGATCTTCGAAAGTACCATTAACACCAAAGTTAATAGTAATTAATTTGTTAAAATAGTAATACAATTTGGGATTAAAGGTAACCCGACTAAATTTTGGCAACGCTGTAAATCCAATATTGTTAGGATCATATGCTGAACCTAAATTATAAGCTAAGAACATTGTTGTACCAAAAATATTATGTTTCTTTGCATAGAAACAGCTGGCATCCAAACCTTTTGCAGAAGTACTATTTAACAAAAATTTTAATTGCTTTCGATCTGTTGGTTTTTTGGAAATTAGATTTACCATCCCTGCAATTGCATCACCTCCATATAGAGTAGAGGATGCTCCTTTAATTACTTCCACTTGTTGTAAGTCTAATGGAGGAATTTGAAGCAAGCTTAATCCTCCTGAGAAATTTCCATAAAGTGGAAAACCATCTTTTAGAATTTGTGTATACTTTCCATCCAAACCTTGAATTCTAATACTAGAATTGAACGAAACAGCAGAAGTTTGTTGTGTTTGGATCCCTGTGCTTTCGTATAGGAGCATTCGAATACTTCCGGGTTTCATATTAGCTTTTTCATCAAGTTCTTCACCAGAAATAGCTTCAATCCTAGTAGGAGTATCAATAATCGTACGACTGGACCGTAAACTGGTAACAATTATTTGATCCATTTCTTCTGTTTTGGGGTGTAACAAAATATGTATAGGCTTGTTCGACAACATAGGAAATTCTAAGAAAATCTGTTTATCTTTATATCCTATGTATGTTATGTTGATTTGTTGCTTTCCATTGGGTATGTTTCTAATTTCAACAAATCCGTTTATTGCAGAACTTGATCCATTATTAGTGTTCATTACCATAACATTTGCACCAAATAGTGGTTTTTCTTCATCATCTAGAATACGAGCTTTAAAGACATTTTGAGACCAACTAAAAGACAAATTTGTAGAAAGTAATAGCAAAAATATGAAATATTTCATGATATAATCCTTTTGTGTTTGAGTTAACAACTAAACTGTTTGCAAAAGTTTAAATGCAAACATTATCTAACATTTATAGCACTAACTCAATACTGGTGGGCGCCAGATCCTTGGAACGAGTAATTTACTGAAAGGGGATTGGATAATGGGTACCAAAGTCTCCAAATTAATAATAACATTATAAGGATCATTTTGCATAGTAATAAATCCAGAACAGTTTTCACAAAATGAAAATGGTGGACATTCATCACAAGTATCGTCGGTATGTTCAGGCAAATGTTGTTCAGTCTTTTCATCACTTAAACCGTATTCGCAATCAATTTCTATGCAACAGGGTGTCATTACTAAAAACAATACATACAATGATAAAATTAAATTCAAAATTCTCAAATCATAACCAAATTAATTGATAAAAGTTAAATAATACTCAAAGAAATAACCAAGAGATAATTCTATGGTTTGAACTGATGAATTACAGAAATAACGGTTAAGATTTATATTTTAAACAACCTTGGCATAAGTCGTATTTTTCCCTACTCTCACCTTCACCATCTCTCTCTAAAGCCTCCAAAAACTCTTGCCACCACGAGATTCAAGTTTGATATCTTTTAGATCTGAATTCTTAATATTGATTTTGAGGAAGAATCCTTGTCCAGCACCGGATGGTGTCCATCTAAAACTAAATTCCCAACAATGAAGTGGGCGATAAAAATCAAAGCTGTGACTGACCATCTCTTTTTCCACTAAATCAAAGCGAGTGCTGTATCTCAATTTCCAATTTTCTGTTACTTGAACATTCAATCCGAGATTTGCCCAAAATGTTTCATTGTCAATTACTTCATTGCCAGCAATGCTTTGAGATAACGAATATCGCAAACTTAATGATGCTTCCCAAAGGTTACCTTCAGAAATAACTGGCTCAAAATTATCTTCTGTGATTGTTAAATCGTCATCAGTTTCTTCAAGTAAATCGTCTGTTGTATCGGGTTGGACTTGAGTAAATCCCATAAACCGACCACCTTTTAATTTCAGACTTGTTGAAGCACTCATTGATGTCATCCTTGGGAAAGTCAATAACTCATCCATTCGTTTGTAGTTTCCTAATGTGTCCGGTTTGAGACTATATGGGTCGTGAGTCATTGAAACATCTAGCTTTAATCCACCTGGTATATTCGTCCTAATTGAAGACCGAATAGTAGAAAATTTAAGACTATCAGCAACAGCATTATAGCCGGAATTTAGCGACCAATTTAAAAAGTCAACCTTTTTGTAACCATCACCCGATTTTACTTTTGCTTGAAATACATTATTAAGTCCAAAGTTTATGGATTGCTGTTCAGATTTGGATGTTGAACCAATCATTGAACCGGCAAATTTATCAAATAATTCACCATTATCATCTTTTTGGAAATATCCTAAATCGTAACCTAAAATTGGTTTGGATAGATCCGGTCTCCAAGATATCCCAATACTGGGAGAGATCACATGTCGAAGTGCTTCTAGGTTTCCGATAGATACTGGAAAAATTCCATGTAATTTGGTGCTTGCAGAAATAGATGCCGAACCACTATGTCGTGGAATAAATCGTTCAATTTCAGAATATTTAATTATATCGTTATTATCTCTTGCAAAAAAACCATCCTCATCAATTTCAGCTTCTCGATATTTGAAAATCCATTCTTCTTTTAAACTCAATCGGTGATTCAATGTTAACCAACCAAATAAAGTTTGCGGTGATGACAATGAAAATGAATGAGTGATTTTTTCATTTCGTTGGTAATCTCGACTATCACTCCAAGAGGAGTCATTTTCTGCTATTAAACCAATTTTTCGTTGAGCGGTATAATTACTAGACATTGATGCGTAAATGGAATTATACCATTTCGATTTTTTACCACCACCAAATATCTGTGTTTGTCCATGATTGAAATTCACACTTGGAAGTGTTTGAGTTCTGTCGATGTAAACTTCACCGGAATCTTTACTGACTTCCGAAGGAAGTTTTGCGATTGCCATCAAATCGTAGCTATCAGATAAACTCACTGACATTGAGTTTTTTGTTCCCGGCCAATTTTTTGAATAGTTTGCGCGAGATTCAATTTTCTGTGTTAATCTAGTATTTTGATCCCATCCATAATCTTGATACATTGAACTGCTTGAAACATAAGTTGCGTTCACACTAAATTTTTGTGTTGGATCGATCGTGTGTGTATGTCGCCACTTCAAGTCCCAGCTTTGATTGTAATCAGAAAATATGTCAGTAATTTCAGATGCATTCACTTTTCTATGAAGAGTTGAGCTCAACGAACCGGTGAATGAATATCGTTTTTCGTAACGAAGTTTTCCATATAAATCTATACCGGCTTGGTCGTGGAAATTGGCTTTTACCAAAGCATCCCAATAATCGTTTGGAGCCCAAAAATATCCCAAACCTTTCACCAAAGTTGCACCACGAATTACATCAAATGATGGCATAATCCAACCACTTCTCCGCCCACCACCTTTATTTGGGAAAACCGCAAACGGAATTCCAACTACTGGGATATCGTGAATAAATAGAACCAACGGTTTTGCAACCACTCGGTCACCGGAAACCATTTTCATTTTGTTGCTACCAAAATAATAATGCGGATTTTCATTGTCGCAAGTAGTGTACACACTCTCATCAACGTGGTAAATATTGGGTTCATCCCTAAAAATTTCATCACCGTAGTAATTCCCATTGTTAAAACGAGTTTTACCCTGATTTACCCTCCCGTGCTTAGTGAGTAAATCAAATTCCATAAAATCACCACTCATAGGTTCGTTAGATTCTGAGGTGACAGTTGGGAATACATCTTCCACTGCTTTGGCTGTGAGTAGGTTTGTACTCCAATTTGCTTCAATAAAATCAGATGTTAACCGTGTATCTTGGTAACTTACAATCGCTTTTTCTTCAAGATATGTGAGTTGTTCGTTGATGTGATAATCCAAATATTCTGCTTGATAAGAAACAGTGGAATCCACTTTAGTGTTACCTGATTCAGGGATAAATTGCCCTCTCGCTCCACCGGTAACCTCAATTCTGTTCATTTCTTCATTTTCAAACGAAATAACAATGGTATCACCCGTTGTAGAATTAACACCAATCAGCAATGAATCGTCCACAACATTGTAAATAGTTTCAGCCATTCCTATAAGTTGTAGTTTAGATATACGGTCGTTGTTAAATTCAGCAAACATTGAAGAACTATTCATCGCATCTCTAAAATTTTGGAATTCTGATTTCTCACGAATTTTAGCGCTTAAATCGTGGTGTGCAGATGCGTTTTCTGAAACGGTAATATGTTGTAAAATGCTATCAGCATATTGGATGCTAATCTTGTTTCCGGATAATTCTTGATTTTCTTCAGAAACAGAGCAGTTTTTATCCAAAATCATTTGTTGAGTGTCATCATTATACCTAATAATCGATGCGTTGATATCTCTATCTCCATCTCGAAAATTTGTATTGTTTTCTGCAGAAAATGACAATCCACGAAATCCATCTGTTTCATTATATCGGAAAATTTCCGTAACAAGATTTTTGTCATCTTCAAACATTTCCACATTTCCCATTGCCAAGCCAGAATCTTGATCTGTCCAATAAAATAACGAATCACTGAAAATTATGCGTTTATCTTGACTAAACCGAATATCACCAAGAGCTTTCAAATAATTAATATCTTTACTGAAATAAATTAGATTGTTGCAAGTGAGCGTGTCGAGTTTATCTATCATCTTCACAGAGCCAGTAAGGTGAAACTCGTCAAGATTTTGGTAATGAGTTGCTTCATCAGTGTAAAGCATCATTGTGCCACGCTGAAAAATCACATTTCCGCGAAATTGCCGGACTGACTTATTGTCTATGGTTGTGTTCTCCAAAATTTCTGCATTGATAATTCGTAATCTGTCATCTTCGATTGAAAATGCGATTGATATCAACATCAAAATGGTTATGAAAAATCTCATTTAAAACGGTCTTTCCATAATTTGATGAGTCGCTCTTTAAGGAATTTCTCCCGTCCTTGTGTGGTCGGATTGTAAAATGATGGTAGCGAATCAAACGAATCCGGGAAATATTTTTCTTTTACAAAATGGTCTGGTTTTGAGTGCGGGTATTGATAACCTTTCCCATAATCCAGATCCTTCATCAATTTGGTTGGAGCATTTCTCAAATGCAATGGAACTGAATCAGTACCATATTTTTTAACGAAATCCATCGCAGATTGTATCGCCTGATTTGCGGCATTACTTTTTGGTGCACTTGCCAAATAAGTAGTAACTTGTCCGAGTATTATCATGCTTTCTGGCATTCCAACGCTATGCACAGATTGCATTGCTGAATTTGCCAACATCACTGCGTAAGGGTCAGCATTTCCAATATCTTCTGATGCTAAAATAATGAGTCTCCGAGCGATAAATTCGGGTTTTTCACCTGCTTCTAGCATAATTGCCAACCAATAGACCGAAGCATCTGGGTCAGAACCTCTCACGGATTTAATAAAAGCTGAAATTGTATCGTAATGATAATCACCGGATTTGTCGTAGATGATATTTTTCTGTTGGAGTGCTTCCTCTAAATTTGTTTGAGATATTTTGATACTTTTACCTTGATGCAACGAAACAGCTAACTCTAAAGTATTTAACATTTTGCGAGCATCACCTCCTGATGATAGAATCAATAACTCTTCCATCCCATCATCAAATTTTATGGACTTCTGCGATAAGATTATATCTTCTTTTATTGCTCGGTTTAGTATTTTGTGGAGTTCATACTCGGTAAAAGAATTTAGTGTTAGAATTTTGCAACGAGACAACAGTGGTGAAATAACTTCAAAAGATGGATTTTCTGTTGTTGCACCAATTAGAATAATTGAGCCATCTTCAACAGCGTGTAAAAGTGCATCCTGTTGGGATTTACTAAAACGATGGATTTCATCAATAAACAACAAAGTAGTGGTATTGAGTCGAAGCAATTCTTTTGCAGTTGCTATTATTTTACGCACATCTTTAACTCCAGATGATACTGCTGAAATAGCAAACAATTTAGCGTTAGATTCTTGTGCTATTATTTTAGCGAGAGTTGTTTTCCCTGTGCCGGGAGGACCCCAAAATATCATTGAAAATAACTGGTCTTTCTTTAGTGTCTGAGTGAGTAAACTATTGTCATTGATTAAAGACGATTGCCCTATAAAATCAGCTAATGTTTGCGGGCGAATCCGCTCTGCCAATGGTGGTAAATTTGTTTTTAATTTGTTAATTTCTTCTTTCGTCATAATTGAAAAGTGTTAAGTAACAAGGGGCTAGGATTAAGTCGCAAACCCAATCTCATGCATCCAGAATCAGGTATCCAGTGTCGTGAACTTCCTTTTTCCCACAATAATCACTAACTAAAGTTACGGGAATCATTTCTTTTCACCAAAGTTGGAAATTCCTTTGTTAAAAGTGCGGAACTTATCTAACATTTCGCTTGTGTATATTGACAAATCAATCAAAAAGAATGAAATATTTTGTAATAACAATTCTAACTACATTTAGTTTCAGCACATCGTTGTCAACTATTTCTGGCTTTGTCACTGATGCAAAATCAGGTGAAGCACTTATTGGTGCAAATATATTTCTGAAAAATACAGAATACGGCTCCGCTGCGAATACTGATGGATATTTCGTCATCAACTCTGTTCAACTTGGAGATTATACACTGCAAGCCAGTTATATTGGATATTCGTTTAAGGAAATTCCTGTTAGCTGTACACCAAACAAAAATACACGAATTGACATTGAACTTGAACCAAAAATGATTGAAGGGGAATCAGTAGAAGTTACCGCTGAAAAAAAGAAGTTCCAGAGAGAAATTATGACGAGTAGAATTACCGTAAATCCACTCAAACTCCGTAAACTTCCACAAATGGGAGAAACCGATTTATTCAGAACTATTCAAATGTTACCGGGTATTCGTTCACAATCCGAACTATCTAGTGGATTAATAATTCGAGGTGGAAATACAGACCAAAACTTAATTTTATATGATGGAATTACCGTTTATAATCCGTCTCATTTAGGTGGAGTATTTTCGAATTTCATCACTGAAGGTATTCGTGAAGCAGAGCTTGTGAAAGGTGCTTATCCATCTCAATATGGCGGAAGATTATCAGGAGTTTTGGATATCCGCAGTAAATACGGAAACTCAAAAACTATCACCGGTAGTGCAGAAATCAGTTTAATCTCATCAAAAGCATTGATTGAGGGACCAATCGGTAAGGGTGGATTTTTACTTACAGGCCGAAGAACTTACATTGACAAAATGATTGAAATGATGAACAACGCCAAAATAATTGATTTTAAATTTCCGTATTATTTTTACGATTTTCAAGGCAATGTTTTCCAAGATTTTACCGAAAATGATAGAGTAACATTCAGCATTTATAGTGGTGATGATAAATTTGATTGGCCAGAAATATTAATGGGATTTGATTGGGGAAACCGAACAATCAGTGCTCGCTGGAGACATTTATTCAATGAAAAATTATTTTCCAATTTCTTAATAGCTGACTCCAGATTTTGGATAAATATGGAGATGGGTGGATTTCTGGAAGAAGATGACGATATTATTGACCGCACAGCGAAAGGTGATTTAACTTATTTCGTCTCTGACTACAATCAACTAAAGTTCGGATTTGAAATAAAAGATTTGGATATTCACTATCTCGCCACATTTAATGACTCGATCGAAATTGCAGAAATTCGGCAAACACCAATTTATAGTGCAATCTATTTGAGCGAAAAATTCAACATTCATCCCTGGGTATTTAAATTAGGAACACGCTTAAATTACTATCAAGATTCCGATGAACCTTTTTCTATTTCTCCTCGCTTTTCAGCTAAACGATTGATTACAGATAATTCTGCATTTTCGTTTTCTGTTGGTAGGTACTACCAACATCTTTTCACGATGAACGATGAATACAATATCCAAATCATCAATGCATGGATGGCACAGGATAAAACGGTTCCAACACAATACGGTGACCAAGCCATTTTAGGATTTGAGTATTTTTCTTATGGTTATAGTTTTACTGCAGAATTCTATGCTAAAACAATGAACAATTTGTTAGTTTACAAAGAAAATAGAGCAAGTTTTGACGATGAAACTTTTGTTGATAATCCATCGGTAAGTGATTTATTTACTCCATCAGATGCCATTGCTTGGGGTGCAGAGTTGTTAGTTGAGAAAAAGATTGGAAATGTAACTGGAAATATCAGCTACACTCATTCTTATGTGGTTAAAGAAATTGCCGATGAACCCAAATATTGGGCAAATTGGGACCGTCGCCACGAACTAAAATCCATGGTAAATTGGAGTATCAACAAAAAATGGAATTTGGGTTTAGTATTTCAATTTGGCGATGGATATCCATATACTAAAATGTTGGGAACCTATCCCTATTGGGAGCCGGGAAGTGATGAACCGGTTTATCAGCAAATCCCCGGAACTCGAAACAATGAACGATTGCCAAATTACCATCGTTTGGATGTTAGTATTACCAAGCATTTTTCCAACAGATGGTTTGATGGGGATTTCTGTTTAAATATCATTAACATTTATAATCACAGAAATGTTGAGGAAATATATTGGGATACCGACCCTCTCGAAGATGGCGAACCTGCAGAAAAAGAAGAACTCAAAATGCTTCCTATTTTACCCACAATTGGATTTAGGATTAATTTTAGATGACTGTGTTTATGAAAATCAAATTCTTACCATTCATACTATTAATCGGAATGTTGTTTATCATAATTTCCTGCGATTGGATAGATATACCAACAAGTTCAGAATATGAAGAGAAAATTGTTATAAACGGAATGCTCTTTGCTGACCAAAAACTGACGGAAGTGAATAGTGATTTCGGGGATGATTATTTGAATTTGTCATTTATTAAACTCAATCGAACTGCTGATATAACCGAAGTTTACTCATCAGATACTACCGCAATTTCTGATGGATTTGTAACTCTTGAAGATTTGACGATTGATTCGCTTTACACATTAACAGAAAGCGATTCTCTACCGGGAGTTTACTTTCACCAACATTTGGAGTTTGAAGAGGGACATTCTTACCGATTAACTGTGATAGACACTTTAACCAACGGAATTATTGACACCGTATTCGCTGAAACTACAATTCCATCAGCTTTAGTAATTGAAGAAACAATTGTTGATGATGAGCCAATTGGCGATTTAATGTATGCTGATATCCACTACAAGCCAGCAATTCAAGGTGAAGCGGATATGTTCAATCCAATTCAATTTACACTTAAAATCACACCAGAGAAACCAGGTAATCCTCCTGCAATGGGTAGAATTCAGAATATTGCAATTGATGAAAGATTAGACGAGTATTTGGAATATTTCGAGGATGATCAAAATCCTCCCCCTGGACTTGAAAACGACATCCGTGATAGCTTAATGATAACCGAAGATGATACTTTATTAGCTTTTTTGTGGAAATGGTATCATCTTCCGGAAGATTCGTTAATGCAGAGAATTACTTACAGACGAACATCTCAATATTCATTTTCACAATTAGAAGATGATTTGATGGTTGGTTGGACTTTCTTCACATTTTACGGTCTGCAATTTTTGGGAATTTATTCGTTAGACGAAAACTATTACAACTATCACAAAGGAAATTTGGAAGGACCCCCAAGCGACCCTCATTATCTTCCAGAAAGTAATGTTGTTGGTGGATATGGTTTATTTGCGTCTGGGAATTTGGGAGATATTACACTGGGATTTCCTGAAAATGCTAAAATTTATAATTTGCTCAAACCGGAGTAGAAATAGTGAGAAAACTGAAATTTGTATTATTGTATTTATTCCTTAGTTTCATTCTTGGCAAAGAGAAACCTGTAGTAATTATGGTTTCATTTGATGGATTTCGTTATGACTATATGGAAAATGCAAAAACTCCAAATTTTGATTTTGTCCGTGATAATGGAGTAAAAGCGGAGTCGCTTCAACCGGTTTTCCCTTCGCTAACATTTCCAAACCATTATTCTCTCGCAACAGGTGCATACTCGGGTACTCACGGAATCACAGCCAATACTTTTTACAATCGTCCAACTGATGAAGTTTACTCAATGTATGACGCTTCCACTGTGCAAGATGCAAAATGGTATGGTGCAGAACCCATTTGGGTAACCGCAGAAAGACAAAATATACTCTCCGCTTCGTTTTTCTGGATAGGCTCTGAAGCTCCTATTCACGGAATTTATCCGTCAATTTACAAACAATATGATGGTAAAATTCCATTCTATTCGCGTGTAGATTCGGTGATTTCTTGGCTAAAACTTCCAAAAGAAATTCGTCCACAACTGATAATGCTATATTTTAGTGAACCTGACCACACCGGGCATTGGGAAGGTCCGGACTCTCCAATAATTTCTGAAGTCATTGAAGAAATGGATATTGTTCTTGGATATTTACTTGAGGAAATTCAAACTTTGACGATTGCTGAGCAGATCAATTTAATTTTGGTTAGTGACCACGGAATGGCATCTGTGGATACTACTCAGTTTATCGTTTTGGATGATTACATCTCTCGGATGGAAGATGTACTTGTTGAGGGAGATGGATCATTTACTCAAGTGGATATCAACTCTCTCGATTATTTTCTCACATTTATGAACGAATCTCGACGAATTCCACATTTATCAGCATATTCCAAAGAGAGTATTCCAATGAGATTTCATTTTGTCAATCACAATACTGCGGATTTTCTGTTGGTAGCTGATGCCGGTTGGTTTATCTCTACAAATGAATACTTGGAATATGGATTCCCTTCGGTTAAAGGAATGCACGGATATGACCCAGATACAGATTTAATGCACGGAATTTTCTACGCTAAAGGTCCTGCTTTCAAATCTGGTTTGCAAATTGATTCCTTTGAACTTGTTCATATTTATCCACTTGTTTGTGAAATTTTGGATATAGAACCATTTACTGGAACTCCACCCAAATATGATGATAAACCTGATGGAGATCTTAGAGTATTGAAACATATTTTATCGAAATCAGATTGAACAATGAAGAACATTTGGCAACCAAATTCTTGGAAAAATTATATGGCTCTTCAACAACCTAAATGGCCTGATAAAACTGAACTCAAAAAATGTTTGATGGAAATTGAAAAATCTCCTCCACTCGTATTTGCCGGTGAAGTCCGAAAATTAAAGGACAAACTTGCCTGTGCATCGCAGGGGAAGTGTTTTATTCTACAAGGTGGAGATTGTGCTGAAACTTTTACCGATTCTTCTGCTCCGAGCGTTCGAGAGAAATACAAAATTCTGCTTCAGATGAATGCGATTTTAGCTTATGAAATTCCAAAAGATGTGGTATTAATTGGAAGAATTGCAGGACAGTTCGCCAAACCGAGGACTTCACAAACTGAAACTCACGATGGTATAACTTTACCCTCATACAGAGGAGATTCAATAAACGATATAAAATTTTCAAAAAAAAACCGGACTCCAAACCCTAAACGACTGATTAAGGCGTATCATCAATCGGCTTCAACTTTAAATTTACTCCGAGCGTTTACGATGGGTGGTTTTGCCGATTTGAGTAAAATCCATATTTGGAATAAAGAATTTATAACAGAGATATTAGGACAAACCAAACACACAATAAATAAACGGATTGACGAAATTTTAGAATCCATTAAGCAAAAGGGCAAATCCACAAATTTGTCAAAACAAATAACTGAATTTTATACTTCTCATGAAGCGTTGATATTGGATTACGAGCAAGCTCTTGTTCGTCAAGATTCACTTACAGATGATTGGGTAGATTGCTCCGCTCACTCGCTTTGGGTGGGCGACCGAACTCGCCAACCAAACGGGGCTCACATTGAGTTTTTGTCTGGTGTTATTAATCCAATTGGAATCAAAATTGGTCCAACTTTTGATTTAGATGATTTGTTACCTCTCATTGAGAAAATAAATCCTGAAAATGAAGCTGGGCGAGTTTCATTAATTATCCGTTTGGGAGCTGAACATATTGGTAAAATGTTGTCACCAATTATCCAAAAAGTTAAGCAAGAAGGATTTAATGTAGTATGGATGTCTGACCCGATGCACGGAAATACCTATACAACATCTTCGGGTTATAAAACTCGTTCTTTTGATACTATTCTATCTGAATTAAGACTGTTTTTTGAAATTCATAAATCAGAAGGAACAATACCAGCAGGAATTCATTTTGAGTTTACTGGAGAAAATGTCACAGAATGTGTTGGTGGTACTCAAATGATTGAACCTGATAATCTTGGTGAGTGTTATGAAACTGCCTGTGACCCTCGACTTAATAATTTACAAAGTTTAGAACTCGCATTTGCAGTATCTGATTTACTGAAACAAAAAGAAATTTTCACCAAATAATTGATCCAAACAGTACTTCGTGGCTTGATAAACTTGGCCATCTTATCTGTTTTACAAATTTTGTCAACTTAAATATTTATTATCGCATAGATATTTCTTTTTAAATTTGCCCGTTTTTCGGTGCAACAAATTGCCACCGTAGCACATTGGTAGAGCATATCATTCGTAATGATGGGGTCGTAGGTTTAACTCATATCGGTGGTCCAAAATGGTGGTTATATTAAAGAATATCAAAACTTATTTTAGGAGAATTAATGTTAGAATTGAAAATTTCAGGATATGGTGACGATTTAACAATCAATGAAACTCGATTGGGAGATCTTTCTCCAGCAGATCACGAAAATATAGAAAAAGAAAAGGGAGGAAGAAACTACAGTCCACTAGAGAATGTTGTAGTTTCACATGTTCAGGATTCATCTACCCTGATCTGTAGAAAACCAGATCCGGACAATGTAAAATCTTTTATCGAAGAAGAACTAATCGACGGACTTTGCTGTTACTCTGCAGTTAATCAAGGACAACTTAATCAAACAATTGTGGATGCGATAGTTCATCATCTAACTAATGAGAAATTACCAACAGTTCCTCGATCAATTAGACATAAGTATATGAGTGCTTTTTTGTTGTCGGTAACTGCAATAACTGAAATGGATCGAGTTGTGCCAAAAGTGGCAGGGGTGGAAGCACCTGAACTAATGTTCAAACTCTCTAGAAGATGGGGTTATCGAGTAAAGGGAATTCCTGAAAATGAAGCGATTGTAGTTGCAGCAAAAGGGAATTTCCATGGTCGCTCAATGACCGCTATATCATTATCTGATGACAGCGATGCTAAGGATGATTTCGGTCCATTTGTCCCGGGTATAGAAATGGTTCCATTTAATGATATTGTTGCATTACAAAAACTCTTTGAAGAAAAAGGAGATAAAATAGCTTCATTTATGGTTGAGCCAATTCAAGGTGAAGCTGGAGTTATTGTCCCTGATGACGATTATTTCCTTAAAGTTTCCGAATTATGCAAAAAACATAATATTCTGCTGGCTATGGATGAAGTTCAAACTGGATTTGGTAGGACCGGTGCTAATTTCGCACACCAATTATTTGGAGTTAAACCCGACTTAATGGGATGCGGTAAAGCTGCGGGTGGAGGAATCCTACCTGTGTCATTTGTTGCCGGAAGAGATGATGTCATTGGAGTGTTGACACCTGGCTCAGAGGGTTCAACTTTCGGTGGATATCCACTAGCATCAGTAGTATCTGTTTTTGCTATCAAGGTGATGGTTGACCAAAAATTAGCAGAAAATGCCAGAATTAGAGGTGCACAACTTCTAAGCCATTTTGAAGATATGAAATCTGAATTCCCTGATAAAATCAAAGAAGTCAGGGGGAGAGGATTACTCACAGCTTTCGAAATGCAAGATAGTAAACTATTAGACGGACATAGAGTATCGTTAGAATTACTTAAAAGAGGTGTGTATGCTAAAGAAACTCATCATAGTACAGTGAGGATTGCTCCAGCTTTAACAATAAAAGCATGGCAAATTGATAATATTGCTGAAGCGATCAGAGATGTTATAGCATCTTTGTAAAATCTACAAGCCATATCAGATAGTTATACTGAACAAGGGAGTACGCTCCCTTGTTTCATTTTAGTAATTTTTATAACATGTCTACTCAAAATATATTTGTTCAACCGAATATTTGATGTAATTTCGAATGCGGTATAAATAATAATCATTTAAATTACAATTTTGGTAGCGTCATGAATAAACAAAAAAAT
>CAZSJY010000024.1:0-26884 GCA_964607375.1 uncultured bacterium | reverse complement strand
TCCTCAAATAAATTCAATGACAATCCATTCCCAAAAACAGAATTTATATGACCCATTTCTATAGTTGATTGATTACCAATATACTGGAGATTAAACAACCTTATTCCCATATGATTAATACCATATTCAGGCGGTGAATTATAATCAAATTCAGTTGTTGAATTCCAATTACCAATACTACCATTGATGGTCAGATAATTCTCAAAATAATTGTAAGGATTTCCATCTTGTTTACCATCTCCAAATTTTGAGTAGAACCCACCATTCCATTCTGTATTTTGAGCGATAAGACTCGTTACTATTGCAAAACAGGTAATAAATTTACTTTTCATTTAGGTTAATATCTACTTTATTTGTATCGCTTTCTATTGAAATTCCTAATTCTTTCAAAATAATCTTTTCCATCTCTTTTTCATCTCCAGGAATATATCCTATATGTTCCCATAAAATGTGACCGTCTGGGGCTACTAAAACAGAAAACGGCATTGCAGATGAATTAAACTGTTTATAGAGTTTTTGCTCTGTATCTAGGTAAATCGGATAATCTAGCTTCTGTGATTTCACCACAGAAGAAACTCTCCTTGCTGTTCGTGAATCATCAATGGAAATCCCAACAACTTGAAAACTACTATCTTTGTAAGTATTGTGAAGATGATTAAGATGTTTCATTTCCTTTCTGCATGGTACACAAAAAGTCGCCCAAAAATTAAACAATGTTAATTGGCTATCAATTACAGTATAAGTTGAAGTATTTTTATTTTTGAGAGTTTTAATTCTGATATTGGGAAATGATTTTTTGTCAGATTCCTCAGATTCCACTCCACTCTTCCCAAGAATCATTGCTGTTAAACACAAATATATAATTGTATTTTTCATATTTTCCTCAAGATAATTGATTTGATAAATTAGTAATTATTGGAAGGATTAATGTACTTTTATTTGTTACTTAATGTAACGGATATATAAGATTCAAGTTCATCATTAGGAATAAATTTGACAATAACTTTTGAATAATCGCCCAACTTTTCTATTGGTGCAGAAAAACGATATATACTTGTTGAAGCCGATTTATCAATGCTGATTTGAATATCATTTTCTCCTTGCATAACAGCAAGCAAAGGATGAAATTTATTTACTTTTAGAAAATCAACTTCTGTAGACTGTAGCTTGTTAAATTCCTTTTTCCAAGAATCCAAAATAGCTAATTGAAGTTTACCGACTTTATCAGTTAATAAAATTATAGGAGTAATTTGAAACTCCATTAAAGATAATTTCTTCATAAATTCTTGAGAGAATTTATAGTGCTCTTCTGGAAATTTAAGAAGTATATTTCCGTTCTTGTTTACAACTTTCTTATGTGGTAAATTGGTGAACATCTCTTGAATTAAATTATTTTTCAGTGAATAATCGATAGGAAGCTGAACTGTAACCATTTGCAAATCTCTTCTGTCAATCAAGACTTCCATTTCACCAATCTGAACATCATAAGGATTTTCTAGAATGTCATCCAACAGTTTTATGAACTGCTTTGTATCCTTCTCTACAGAAACTGGATACTTTCTATCCTTCAAGTCAAATTCACGAAAATATCTAGTACCAAACTGACCCCTGTCTGTTTCTTCCTGGCGTAATTCATAGTATTCATCAGCATAGATTTCTAACTCGTCCAAAGCTAAATTTATTCTATTGTGTGCTTGTTCGAAAATACTTTGAGATGTTTCAACTGTTTCTTCTTGTGATGTTGTTTGAATAATAATAGGTGTTAGTTCTTTTTCAATAACTCTAGAAGATGTTTTTGAATTTACTACCTCATCCAGTTTACTATTTGATTTACTAATTTGTTTACTTTGATTAAGGATATCTTTGTTTTCGTTTCCAAACACATTTTCGTATGCATAGTCATTTGGTGGAAGATGTGGTTTAAGAATTACTCCTATTGTGTGAATAAATTGATCATAAATATCTGTAATATCTTCGGATTCTGCAACAATTATACTTCTTCCAATACTAACCCAAGTTGAAATGTCGAACACCTCAACGATTATTTTAATGGAGTCCTTTTTACTGAAATAACTACCATTTATCAATATATTATTTTTTATATTAGAATCATCTTTTTTTTCACTTATATAAGGCTCTATAGTCCCAGCATACTTAATAGTTACATTTGGCCGTATAGAATATTTTTCTTTGATTAAATTTGGTAATGTTTTTGAAAGCCAGTTAAAACGAAAATTCTCTTCTAAATTATCAAATTCCATAATGTGAATTGTAGTTAATTGAGGGTGAGTAACACTTTTAGCTGAAATACCTTTGATAAGAGGAATTTCAATCTTCTCTTTCTTAATATGTTCTAATGATTTTATGTGATTCTTGTAAATTTCCTCTTTCTCTTCGTAGTAATCTTGTAAAGACAGAAAAATAGTCTTCAATTTTCTCGCCTGTTTTTGATGTGTGTTCTTTTTAACAGAATTCTTTGTGATTTTTATCGGTTTATATTTATAAGTAGTTTTAGGTGCTTCTGGAAAGTCTAGTGGTCCACTTTCAACTTTATAACTTTCTTCTAACTTTATTAATTTCTTCTCATACTTTTCAAATTTATTCCTATGTTTTATCTTTAAATCTGAAATCTTATAAGCTATCTCTTGGGAAACTGCTTGATAGAATTTATATCTTTCCGATGATTTTTTTATTTTCTTGGCAATATTCTCATATTCCAACAATTTATCAACAGATTCTTTTATATCATCAGTTAGATATTTACTCGAATATTGATAAGTTTTTTCTGCAAATACCATTGACAATACCACGATTGACAATATTAATATTCTAGATAATTTCTTCATATAAACCAATTTATTTGTAAATGAATAAAATTTCTTAACTACAACCAACAGAATTTAACAGATTCTACTGGCTATAATGTAAAATATTTTTCACTGGTTTAGCTATAGTTTTCTAAAAATTGAATAACTATGCTCTAGAGAACAATTTTCCTGGATGTTGAGTTACCAGATTCTTCAATTCTAACATTAGTAAAATTGATAATATTTCAGGTGCATCTTCTTTTAATTCTTCACAGATTTTATCAATATGTAAAGGTTCATTAGTTAGAATTTTATACACAGATTCTTCACGTGCACTTAATTTGGGAATTAACTCAAATTGCTGTGAATTTTGAGTAGGTTGGATATTTATCTCCTCAAGAATGTCGTCAATTTTGGTTACAAGTTTTGCTCCTTGTTGAATCAAACGATGGCATCCAACCGACTGTTTTGAGTCTATTTTTCCCGGTATCGCGAATACTTCTCTATTTTGGTCGAGTGCATTTAAAGCAGTAATAATTGCACCGCTTTTATTACCGGCTTCAATCACTATCGTTCCAAGAGACAAACCACTTATAATACGATTTCTCTTTGGAAAGTTAATCGCATCGGGTGGAGTTTTTGGAACAAACTCTGAAATTATCGCTCCGGTTTTAATAATCTCATTTCTTAATTTCTTGTTTTCTGAAGGATAACAAACATCCGGTCCATTACCAAGTACTGCAATTGTACTTCCACCATACTTTAGAGTTGTTCTGTGTGTTATAGTATCAATCCCTCTTGCAAAACCACTTACAATGGTAAATCCTACTTTTAGTAATTCTCTTGATAGAGTTTCAGTAACTTTTTTCCCATAATCGGAATGAAGCCTTGTCCCAACTACTGCAATCATGTTGTTATCAGGTATCTTTCCCAAAGTGAAAATACCAACTGGGGCATCCCAAATCGTTTTTAATGATTTTGGATATTTATCATCCAAAAATGTGAAATATTCACCCCCAAGATTTGAGATATCAGCAACTGCTTTTTTTCCGAAATCGAAATCAATGTTTAGAATTTTATTTGCAGTATCGGAAGAAATACCATCAACCTGACAGATATCAGATTTTGATAGCTTTGTAATATCATCAATATTTGGATATCTTCGCAAAATACTGCGAATTCGCCTAGGACCAACTCCGCTTACATTTGATAAACTAATTAATTGATATTGTTGTATCATCGTTTTGGGACTCCAATAATTGTGCGATTTTATTTATAGCTTTGGATAAATTTTCTTGAGTTACTGATGAAACAAATACTACTTCAATATCATTAAATTTTGGAATTTCTGCAAATGAATCATCTTCCCAAATATCCTTTTTGGTGATTAACAGTAAACTTGGTCGATTATTGAGTTCTGGATGGTGGTCCTCAAGTTCTGACCTGAGAGTTGCATATTGTGTTTCAATTTCACCTGATGAACCATCAATCATAAACACTAATACTTTTGTTCTTTCAATATGTTTTAAGAACTTACTTCCCAGCCCTTTGCCTATGCTTGCACCTTCGATTAAACCAGGTATATCAGCCATTACAAAAGAACTATATTCGCTATGTTTAACAATCCCCAAGTTTGGAACTAAAGTTGTAAATGGATAATCTGCAATTTTTGGTTTTGCTGATGAAACAACTGATAAAAATGTAGATTTTCCTGCATTTGGAAATCCAACTAAACCTACATCTGCTAGAACTTTTAACTCTAATTCAATGGTTCGCTCTTCACCAGGTTGACCGTCGTTTGCAATTCTTGGAGCCGTCTGGATTCTAGTTTTGAAGCGTGCATTTCCAAAACCACCATTACCACCTTTTACAACTATAAATGAATCATCATTTCCAACTAAATCACATAAAATTTCTTTTGTTTCAGCATCTCTAACAATTGTTCCTGGTGGAACATAAATTATTACATCTTCAGCGTTTTTCCCATGTTTGTTTGTTCCCATCCCATGCTGACCTCTATCAGCTTTGTAATGTCGATTATAAGAGATATCTTGAAGAGTGTTTAATTGAGGATTTACTTTCAAAATGATATTTCCACCATTACCACCATCACCGCCACAGGGACCACCTTTGGGACGAAATTTCTCACGCAAAAAAGCAATACATCCATGTCCACCGCTCCCTGCTTTAACATGAATTTTGGCTTGATCAATAAATTTCATTATTTTCAAAATTTAACATATTTGAAAGTAACCCACGATTCTCATCGTGGGTTAATATAACATCACTGATCAAATCCCATTTAGCTGTACTAAGAGATTTCAATTGTAGAGTTAGCCACTATTATTGGTATGAATTCCATTTCTTTTCTAATTCTGGATTATTCATCGTTTCCAAAATATAATCGCAGAATTCTCGTCCTGTGGCACCATTATTTCGACCTGTCATAACAAGTTTCTTCTCAAATTGACCTGTTATATCAAGTGCCTTTTCAAGCTTTCTAGATTGCTCAGGAAATCCAATATGATTTAGCATCATTGCACCTGCTCTAACCATACTTGATGGATCTGCATATTGTGAACGACCTTCAGATACCATTCTAGGAGCTGATCCGTGGATAGCCTCAAACATTGAGTATTTATTACCAATATTCGCAGAACCTGCAGTTCCAACTCCACCCTGGAATTCGGCTGCTTCGTCAGTTAAAATATCACCATACAAATTTGGTAGTGCCATAACTTTAAACTGAGTACGGCGTTTTTTATCAACAAGCTTAGCAGTCATAATATCAATGTACCAATCATCTACTTCGATTTCCGGATATTCTTCGGCAATATCTTGACCAATCTTCAAAAATTTACCGTCAGTTGTTTTTACCACGTTGGCTTTAGTGATAAGTGTTAACTTATTGATTTTGTTTCTATCAGCATATTCAAAAGCTAAACGAATTAATCTCTCAGAACCTTGAGTAGTTGTAACTGTAAAATCTACTGCCAAATCTTCTGTTACATCAGCCCCATTACTTCCAAGTGCATAAGCACCTTCAGTATTTTCCCTAAAGAAAACCCAATCAATTCCTTCTTGTGGAACTTTAACCGGACGCATATTAGCAAACAGGTCAAGTTCTTTTCTCATAGCAACATTTGCACTTTCAATATTTGGCCATGGATCACCTTTTCTAGGTGTGGTTGTGGGTCCTTTGAGTGTTACATGACACTGTTTGATTTC
Source organism: uncultured bacterium (assembly GCA_964607375.1). GTDB lineage: Bacteria > Fidelibacterota > Marinisomatia > SCGC-AAA003-L08 > JACNLC01 > JACNLC01. The sequence continues at coordinate 20,849 of CAZSJY010000024.1, read as the reverse complement.
TTCTAGAACATCGTCAGGTATAGGCTTATTGACCTCTGCTCTCTTTTCAATTGTTAATCCTTCTATATTTCTGAATTCAACTTTACCTGAGTTAAGTTCATCTTTCAAGATGACTTCCAAAACTCGTCTGGCTTCATCAGCTATATATGGTCCAATTCCATCTCCACCGATAATTCCAACGATAATAGGATTTATCGCAGAATAATCTGTTTTTTGTTCCCCAGCTTTTATTCTATCAATTCTTCTAAGCTGTTGCTCAAGAACCTCTCCAAAATGTTCCTTTGCTCTTTCTATTGATTTATTCATCTTTTCTTTCCTTTTATTACTTAGTTTCTTTCTTTGTAATTTTTGTTTTATTATTAGAAACATCTTTCTTTGAGACAGAATTATTGTTCGGGATATTCGACTTTCTTGCATAATCCGTCAGATAAAATCCACCTCCCTTAAAAATGAGTCCGGTGCTTCCGCTAATAAGCCGCTCAACTTTTCCACCACAACTTTTGCACACTTCAAGTGGGTCATCTTTGATACTCTGCCTAACGGAAAACACATCAGCACATTGGTCACATTTATAATTGTAAGTCGGCATAATCTCTAATCCTTTTTGTTGTAAAAATGACTGTACTTACTATATTCTCAACTGAGCAAGCTCTGGAGACAATTCCCACTGGTTTGTTTAAACCATGTAATAGTGGACCTACCGAGGTAAATTCTCCAAATATTTCAGCAGATTTTACTGCTACATTTCCAGCATCCATGTTTGGAAATATCAAAACATTTGCATTTCCAGCGATTTCATTATCACGCAACTTGTATGATGCAGAACTTTTATTAATTGCACAATCAAATTGCACTTCACCTATGAAAGACATATCTCCATGTTTTTTCCTAAAAATATCCATTGCTTTCCGAACTTTCTCAACTCTATAATGTTCCATGCTACCTAAAGTAGAAAATGAGATAAACGCCAACCGAGGAGTTTCACCAAACACTTGTTTATAAAATATTGCAGTTTCCCAAGCAATTAATGCTAATTGATCAGAATTCGGCTCAGGTAACACGCTACAATCTGCATAAGTGTAAGAAATATCATTATCACGATGCAATAGAAAAGTACTACTAAAAACAAACTTAGAATTCTGTTGAACACCAATAGTTCGAATTGCTGATCTAATAATCTTATCTTTTGATGTATTTACACCTGATACAAAACCATCTGCATCTCCATTTGCCACCATCGTTAAACCTAAATGAATCGGATTATTTAAATATTCTGTCAACATTTCTTTAGACCAATTCTTAGAAAATTCTCTTTTTGATAATAAATCTATGTATTCAGATTTTTTGTTTGCAAAATCCTCAACATCTAAAATGTTACAACCAAGATGAGTGAGTTCTTTTTTCGCAGAATCCAGTCTCTCATCTCCAGTTTCCGGAATTACAATTTTCGCATCAAAAGATTTTGCTTCATCAAGAATTTTCTGAAAGTACTTATTCAAATCCGAATTTTTCCTTTACAGCTTTCATTACATGAGTAGGAACCAACTTTGATACATCTCCATTTAACTCTCCTACTTCCCTAACTAGAGACGAACTTAGATGTGTATATTTTGCGTGGGGCATCAAAAATACAGTAGTAACATCTTCTTTTAAACTTCTGTTCATAAGAGCCATTCTAAATTCAAACTCGAAATCTGATAAAGCCCTTAAGCCGCGAATTATTGCACTTGCTCCATTATCCGAAGCATAATCGACAAGTAACCCCTGAAATGAATCGACTGTAACATTATCTAAATGAATTACAGATTTTTCTATCATTTTTAATCGTTCAATTTCTGAAAATAATGGATTTTTTTCAAAATTCTTAGATACAGCAACTATAACTTTGTCAAATAATAGCGATGCTCTTTCTATGATATCCAAATGTCCATTTGTAATAGGATCAAAAGACCCTGGGTAAATTGCAGTTTTCATGAGTTTGCTCTCCAAAATACAACTTGAGTATTTCCATATTGTTTGATTCTAACACTATCATCCAGGATATTTGTTTTAGCCATCTCCATACAAAACAAACCATCAGTTTTGAGAAAAGGAACAACCTTAGCTCGTAATTCAAAATAATCAAATAATCCATAAGGAGGATCAGCGAAGATAATATCAAACTGATTTTCACACTGATCCAAAAAAACAGTTACATCAGAATGTACTAATTTGTAATTATCATCTAAACAAATATTTTCAACATTTTTCGATAGTTCTCTGAATGCTTGACCAGACTTTTCCACCATTATTACAGATTTTGCCCCTCGACTAATCGCCTCAATTCCTAAAGTCCCAATTCCTGAAAATAAATCTAAAACAGATGAGTCTTGAAACGGTTCTAAAATTTGTAACATAGATTTTCTAACACGAGCTTGTGTAGGTCGAACTAAAGGATTTTTCAGATCCAATAGTTTTCGACCACGATACTTACCTGAAATTATAATAGTCATTAATCTGAGGAAGAGAAATGAAATCTGATAGCATACTCATCTAAGTTTATTCTTTTTATTTCTATCTGATTTTCAAATATTATGCCCGTTTCTACCAACCTTAACAATTCCGACATCAATTTATCTTCTGAAATTGTAAAACTATTTAATTTAGCTTTAGATTTGTCTTCAGAGATAAACCACGGAATTTTCGCAGTCAAGTGATAGATACTATCCCCCTGACCGTGTACACTCGCCCACTTGTTAAATTTAGCAAAATATAGTTGATTTAACGCTTCTAATTTATTTTGATTATCTGTTGAAATTTGAATCTTAACAATTTTTGGTAAAAAACTGATGTTATCTAGATATGTTGAATCGGATGAGGATAATAATAGATCAACAATTTTATTTACAGTTTCTTTTTGTGATACTTCAAGTTTATCATTAGAATATAATTGAATTTTATCAAACTTTAACAACAATCCTAAAATGATAATAACTAGAACACTAATTATCAAAACATATTTTCTTTTTGATACTTTTATAATTTCTTCATTCTCACCTGAATTTGGTTGAGTGCTTCTTTTAGATTTCAGTTTAGCCATTTGAGATTCTTCAGAACTCACAACAGTTTGCTTCTTGATATTAACAGGCTTTTTTAGTAGATCAATATCAAACATCAATCCCTCTGAATGCTATACCGGTTTCAGCTAAAGGAAGCGTTTTAAAATAATTTATCTGATTTTTTGTTTCTATTTCCAAGATTTTCAATGGATTTAGCAAAGATACATTAGATACTTGTGAGTTATACAATTTTTTAACATCTGCAAAAGAACCGTCACTCTGATAAACAAAAACTCGTTCAGCAATTGAGAATTCTTGTAATTTGTTCTCCATATATAACTTGATTAATTTTACAATCTTCATTGCCGTCTTTTTACATCCCCAAGCATTGAGTAATTTTGCTGTTGTTGGATTTCGCTTAACTATCAAAAATGAAATTAGTTCATTGTCCTTCACGAATAGAATCTGGTCAGTATGGTACTTTCCCATTTTCCAAATTAAATATGAATTTAACTGATCGGCTTTAAACCATCTTCTGGCACCTTCTTCAGCAGAAAATATACCAATTCCAAAAACTCGTAAATCTCGATTTAGCTGAGAAACGGATTCAACAATTGAATTATTAGTTTTGGAATTCAAGTAAATGTTCAGATTCTTTCTTAATTTCTCAGAAAAAGGATAATGAAACATTTGTACTGTTTCACTAAAATGTTCATCTTGCAATTGTGAGTACTGCCATTGAATCAAATCAAAATCATCGGTGTGTTCATTAGTCTGAAGTTCTGAAAACAAAACATATTCAGAATCTATTGAGTAAGTTATAGAAGTTTCAGGATTCTCAATTTCATTATTTATCTCAGCTAAAACTTTTTTAAGACTATCCGGAGATTTGATGTCTACATTATTATCCCTGATGTTTCCATATTTTGTAACTAATGGTCCATTTTCTGATGGAATCCACTTCAAATAGTGGAAAGTATTTTGTGACTGTGCTATAGCAAGCAAAATTAATTCCTATTGTTCGTCAGACCAACTTTTACTGCCATCTATTATCTCACCGTGCCGACCTGCTTCAAATTTAAAGATACCATAACGGGGTTCTGTATAATCTTCAGGTACTGGACTTTTTACAATAAATAATGGATTTTCTATATCAGAACTATCAATTTCCAACAAATATGGTTCTCCAATGAGTGGACAAAGAAGTAAATCAGTTGTAAGATGATACTTATCTCTCAAGTAATCTGTATAATATTCAAGATAACTCGTTGTATCAGAAGAAAATATAGTATGGAACAAATCGTCATTTTTGATTTTTGCAATATCTCTAGCACTAACGAAAATAGTATCAATAGTATTATCTTCATCATTTGTCATACCTACAGTATAAATAGTATCTAAGAATGATCGCTTAAGTCCTTGAGGATGACTAAATGTTGTGTCAACTCTAGTACTAATTCCATTACTCATATTTACGGTATAAACTTTGTTATTTAAATATATTTTCTGTTCACCAACAAACAGTGAATCTGCAATCAACGAATCCATTGAAGCTTCTACTAAAGCAAACAACTCTTCACCATTCGTTGTGTAGTTGCCTGTAAGTTCTTTATAGAATTCTTCAGCTTCTGCAATATCTACCATTCTATGACGACTTTCTGTTCTGAATTTCACTTCCTCTTTCCATACTGAACTAGGTAAATAGACAATCGTAAGCATTATAATAATTCCTAATACAATTCCCCAGTCCAAAATACTAATTCTTTTCTCAATCTTATTATTAGATTCCAATTTTAACTCCTTTATATCAGTTTTGATGTTTAAAGTATAATCTTTCGATAGAGTAAGCATAAGATAAAGATTACACCAAATTAATTATCATTAAATTTACAAAAGTTCCCATAACGCTAAACCAACTTTTTTGTCCATCACACGCTTGATTTCAATATTCCCTTTTTGAATCATAAATTCCCCTGTAGCAGATATTTTGGCATCATATAAGTGACCACCAAAAACCTTGAATTCCTTATCACCAATTGTAGAGTGAGCATGAATAAACACATCATTATTTTTTAGACTGATATTCGCGTTATAGCTTATTAGTTCGTATTCGCTTTCAAACGATTTTTTTATGTATGACCTCGTATCAAAATCGTAATATCCCAATTCGATGTTTTCTATCGCACCAATACCAGAAATCCAACCAGAAGTTAGTTTGTGGTCCCTAGCAATATTAGTTAAAGATTGATTTATCCAATCTCCTCTCTCAAGCTTCACGAAAATTCTGCTATCATCAATCTTGTATTTCATTGTTCGATGTTCATTTTTCTATAGTTAAGGTTGCCATCGCAAATTTGGCTCGCGATTTGCTTTTGTTTCATCAAGTCGCTTAACTGGAGTTGTAACCGGTGCATCCAAAAGTGAATTTGGTTCTGAATCAATTCGTTCATCAATTTCCAAAAGTGTATCAGCAAAATTGTCCAAAGTCTGCTTGGTTTCTGATTCTGTTGGTTCAATCATCATAGCTTCTGGTACATTGATAGGAAAATAAACAGTAGGTGCGTGATATCCATAATCCAAAAGTGATTTTGCAATATCCAACACTCTAATACCTCGTTCTTTTTGTTTGGTTCCGGAAATAACAAATTCGTGTAAGGTACCTTCAGAATAAGGAATATGATATTTCTCTTCCAATCGTAATTTTAAATAATTTGCATTTAATACGGCTTGTTTTGTCATCTCTCTCAAACCACTCTCACCCATTGTTTTTATAAAAGCCCAAGCTCTAATCAAAATACCGAAATTACCATAAAATCCATGAATTGGTCCAATACTTTGCGGATAATCATAATCCCAACTAAAATTGTTATTATTGTTCTTTACCATTGGAGTAGGCAAAAAAGGACAAAGTTCTTCAGTAACTGCTATCGGACCTGAACCCGGACCACCTCCACCGTGTGGAGTTGAAAATGTTTTGTGCAAATTGATATGAGTGATGTCAAAACCCATATCTGCTGGTCGAACTATTCCAATCATCGCATTGAGATTAGCTCCATCCATATACATCAGTCCGCCAACATCGTGAACCAATTGAGAAATTTCTTCAATACTATCTTCAAACAAACCTAGAGTGTTTGGTTGAGTAAGCATCATCCCTGCTACATCAGAATCTAACTTTTTTTTGAGGTCTTCAATGTCAACTCGACCGCGCATATCTGTAGCAACTTGCCGTGTTTGATATCCGGAAAAAACCACACTCGCTGGATTGGTTCCGTGAGCAGTTTCCGGCATAATGATGTATTTTCTATCTTCATTTTTGGATTCGTGATATTTTTTCATCATCAAAATCCCGACGAACTCTCCTTGTGCGCCTGCACTTGGCTGGAGAGTAACCATCGACATTCCTGTAATCTTTTTGAGCATTTGCTCTAATTCCCAAATTATACACAATGCTCCCTGTGCAGATTCATCAGATTGTAGTGGGTGTAGTCCTGAAAATCCAGGTAAACCAGCAATCGTATCATTAACTTTTGGGTTGTATTTCATTGTGCACGAACCAAGTGGATAAAAATCTCTGTCAACATGATGATTTTTCACTGACAAATTCGTGTAATGCCGAACGACTTCAGGTTCTGACACCTCGGGTAATTCAGCAGGTTTACAACGCAATAACTCTTTTGGAATTACAGCTGATAAATCAATTTCTGGAACATCCAATTTTGGAAGTGATGCTCCAATTTGCCCCTTTTTACTTTGTTCAAATATCAACGGAGTTTTCGAATACATTTATATCTCTTTCACTATTTTTTACTAAACTCAATTTTCGTTTTTATGTAGGTTTCACCAAATTCTAATGCACTTTCCAATGCTTCCTTATTCCTACCTCCTGCAGTAGCAAGATGTGGTTTTCCTCCTCCTCCACCTCCAATTTTTTCACCGACTTCCTTTACCACTTTACCTGCTTGGATTTTACTGGTTAAATCATCGGTTATCGCACACATAACCATCGGTTTGTTGTTTTTTACCGTACCGATAAGAACAATTCCGTTATTTTTAAATTTCTGTCTAAACTCATCACCGATTGTTTTCAAATCATCTATGTCATTTAGTTTAGTTACAATTAATTTTATATCATCAATTTGTTTTGCATCAGAAAGCAAATCGTCCACAACACTACTCTGAGAAATTCGTTTTAACTCACCATTCTCTTTTTCTAGTAATTTTCTGTGTTCTAGAACTTGAGTGATTTTTTCCTGGATTTCTTTTTCAGTACATTTCAGAAGTTCTTTAGATTGATTGATTACTTTTTCATTTTGATGTAAAAGTTGGATTACTGCATTTCCGGTAATCGCTTCAATTCTGCGAATTCCTGCAGCCAAAGCTGATTCAGAAGTAATTTTGAATGCTCCAATATCGCCTGTTCGTTTTGCGTGAGTACCACCGCACAATTCTTTGGAGTAATCGGAAATACTAACCATGCGGACTTCATCTCCATATTTTTCTCCAAATAAGGCAACTGCTCCTTCTTCCCTTGCTGATTCGTACTCTTTTATGTTAGTCGTAACTAATAGATTCTCACGAATTTTACTATTTACAATTTTTTCAATTTTTTGAAGTTCATCTACAGTAATTCGTTCATAATGTGTTACATCAAAGCGAAACCGTTCTGCTTCAACTAGTGAGCCAGATTGATGTGCGTGATCTCCCAAAACTTGCTTCAAAGCTGTGTGCAACAAATGAGTTGAAGTATGATTTAATCGTATTTCCTGGCGATGTTCATTGTCCACTACTGCAGAAACTAGTCCACTTTTTGGGATTTTACCTGATACTACTTTACCAATATGTACAATTTCATCAGAAAACTTTTGTGTATCAACAACTGCAAATTCAAATTCACCCTTTTTCAAGAATCCTACATCACCAACCTGTCCTCCTTGTTCAGCATAAAACGGAGTTTTATCAAGAATAATTTTCCCTGATTTATTGTAGTTGAGGTTATATTTCCTAATTTGAGATTCACATTTTGTTTGGTCATATCCAACAAACTCACTTGATGAACCTTCGTTAATAGTTTCCCATTTTGTAGAATCTACTTGTTGAGTAAAATCACCACCATCTCGTGAACTCTTTTTCTGAATATCCATACAGGATTTGAATCCCTCGTTATCAATAGATAACCCAATTTCACGAGCCATTAATTCAGTTAAATCGCAAGGAAATCCATATGTATCGTAGAGTTTAAAAGCATCGTCTCCTGATATACTGTCACCTGTTTTCATATCCTGTGTAATTTTCTCGAAAATTTCTATTCCTTTATCCAAAGTTGAACCAAAAGAATTTTCTTCCGCTCTTATTACTTTTTGAATGTGTGATTGTTTTTCAGTTAACTCAGGAAAAGCACCACCCATTATTTCGGTGAGAGTAGGAATCAACTTGTAAATGAAAGGTTCGTGCATTTCAAGCATTCGCCCATAACGAGAAGCCCTTCTCAAAACTCGCCGTAGAACATAACCTCTGCCCTCATTCCCTGGCATTGCACCATCAGCAATTGAAAATGCAAGCATCCTAAGATGGTCAGCAATTACTCTATGAGTAACACCATCATCAGAAGAATATTCTGCGTCTGTAACTTCTGAAATTTTCTTGATAATAGGCATAAATAGGTCGGAATCGTAATTCGATGTTTTACCATTTAAAATTGCAACTATTCTCTCCAAACCTGCACCGGTATCCACATGTTTTGCGGGTAGATCAGATAATTTCCCATCTTTCCCACGATTGTATTGAATAAAGACTAAATTCCAGATTTCTCGATAATCGTGGTCCCGATTAACACCATCAGCATTTTGATCATCAACATTTTTCCCAGTATAATAGTGAATCTCTGAACACGGACCGCACGGACCGGACTCTCCCATTTCCCAAAAATTGTCTTTATGTCCGAACTTCAGAATTCGTTTTGGGTCAATGTCTGTAAACTCTCTCCATAGTTCACCTGCTTCGTTATCATCTTGAAAAATGGTAACCCACAAACGATTTTTGTCCATTTTCCAAACTTCGGTAAGCAATTCCCAGGCCCATTGGATTGCTTCTTTTTTATAGTAATCACCGAATGACCAATTTCCGAGCATCTCAAAAAATGTGTGATGATAATCATCAACACCCACTTCTTCTAAATCGTTATGTTTTCCACTAACCCGAATGCACTTTTGTGAATTAACAACTCTTTTTGATTTTGGCTTTTCTGTATCCAAAAATATCGGTTTGAATTGGTTCATTCCGGCGTTTGTAAACAAAAGTGTCGGGTCATCTGTCGGAACTACTGATGAACTCCGCACAAATGAATGTTCTTTTTCTCTGAAGAAATCAATAAATTGCTTGCGTATGGACCTGGAATCAAGTGGTAAGTGTGAAGAATTAAGTGGTAAGTTGTTAGCCATTTGATTTCTCTCTTAATTTGGAAATTAACTTGTTTAACATTCGCTCTATTTCGTTTTTTATCAGATGTGATTTTCCACTATTTTCCCTTGTCACTTTTCACTCAATCAAAAAACTATCTGTGTTTCAAATTGAACAGAATTTACAGGTTCAAATTCACCATCAGAATTTTGGATGTAAGAAGTTCTACCTTTGTAAACCAACATCATTCCTTTAGATATTTCCAGCCCAATATCATAACCCCATAAAGTGTTGGGTTTGGATTCTTCTGTAAACAAGGTTGAAATGTTACTTTGTTGATAAAATAATTCTGCCTTCTTGAGTTTTGGAATATTTGATGTGTTTATTCTTAGATTTCCTAACAAAGTTTTGTTAGCATCTTCATCAACATTTTCACCCCTCATATCTTGATATCCAACACCAATAGATAAGAAATTGAACATATCAGCAATCATTTCAGTATAGAAACCTTTCATTGCTTTATAGTTAGATAATGTACTTTCTTTGGTAACAAGAATTTCATCGACAGCATTGTATCTAATTCTGTCATAATCATAAGATTGATCCCAATAATTAAAAATGAAATAGTCACCTGTTTGTCTATATTCTGATCTTAACTTGATTGGACCAAACCTAGCAAATAAACCAAGTGGAACAAATCCAGTTCCTAATTTTTCACTTACACCACTTATATCTGTTTCGCCAACAAGTTGTGCAACTTGAGAATATAAAGAGATATTCTTGTTTATTTTGTAAGATATATCAAAACTGATTCCTTCAATCTGATCTGTTCCTAACTCATCCATATCAGGATTTCTTGTTAGTGTAGATGTAGTATAAAACCATTCTTCAAAACCAGCATCACTACCATTAATTTGAATATAAATTTCTTTCCAATAATTTTTATCTACATCAACTTGGTCGTGAAACTCTGGGTCATCTGGTAAATCATCAAATATGTCATAGTAAGTATCACCATCTCTATCTTTAAGTCCAGCCATTTGATTTGCATCTGTTACAAAAGATACACCTATTTGTAAATTAGATAAAATATCATACGAAGCTCTGACTCCTAAAACTCCGGGTGTTCTTTTGAAATCGCTATTAATCACTTCAATCCCAAGACCAGCATATCTAGCTTTTAGATTGAGTCCCATTCTTCTGACTTCTGGATACTCCATCATATTAGAATAATTATTTACAAGGATTCCCTGTCCAAGAGTTGCATTTGGTAAGGCACCTGCTCGAAGATAAAATGAATCGTTTGGTCTTCCCCACCTAAGATAATAAATTTTATCGACAATAGTTCGATAAATTGCATCACCATCTGAAAAATCCCAATTTTCTTTATAAAGATTTCCATCGGCATCAACATATAAATATATGTCCAAACCAATTCCAAGTTTGCCAAGTGGGATTTCAGGACGAAGTGAGATTTGGTTATAAATGGTTCCGTCAATCGTAACAGATCCCAAGCTACCTGTCATTGAGTGACTTTCTCCCTCTGTTTGAGATATAAGAATACTAAAAAACAAAAACAGACTTATTGTTAAAGTTGATTTTTTCATTGTTTTGCTCCTTTTTATATGATAATAGAGTTTTGAATTTATTGGTTAGAATACACTCATTCCAACGATTCTATTGTAAAGTATCAAGTTTTTTTAGATAAATTAAACATTCAATCATCAGTATCAAGAAAATTGTATCTGCAAATCCAAACAGATATGCGAATATCGGATGTGGAATATTTCCAACCCAAAGAAAAATAAACGCAACAGAAGCATAAGCAAATTTGTATAATGTTCCTACAATGATTAGATCACGATTATCATCTAAATCTCCTCGCCAAATTAAATAATATGCAACACCTATCACAAATAGGAACGCTCCAATTAACGATATATAACCTTCAAATTTGGGTAGTTTTTCTGTAATTCCGATAAGTGCGAAGGCTTGTTTATAGAAAAATGTAAAAATAATCCCCAATAATAAATCATAAATAGCGGCTGTTAGAAATAGACCTTTGTAAAATCTTTCTTTAGATGTTCTCATTGATTAACTCCTAAGATTTGATTCACTCAACTGATGATAATTTAAAAAGAAAAATGCTACACTACAATAAACTGTATTAATTTTGACAAATCACTGTAAATGCTTGCCATAATCAAATTGTCTTTTTTCCTTTGAGATGCATCTTGGAAAGAGATAAATTTGAGGACTAGCCCAAACTAAATTATGGGGATATAGCTCAGTTGGGAGAGCGCTTGAATGGCATTCAAGAGGTCAGCGGTTCGACCCCGCTTATCTCCACTGAATAAGCTATAATGTAAGATTAAAATGATTTATTAGGAGAATTATTGATGTTTAATATGACAGTAATCAGAGAAAAATCACACATTATCCTGTGGATTTTACTTTTTGTATTTATTGCAAGTATGACTATTGGTGGATTAGTTGGAGGAGCCAATATTTTAGATGTTATTTTTGGCAAGAAAAATACAGGTTCATTTGCTGGAGTTGTTGATGGAGAAAACATATCTCATCGTCAACTCAGAGTTGAATACGAAAAACAAATTAACTATCAAAAACAACAAGGTAAAACAATTGATGGTCTCACAAAACAAACTGCTCAAAACTCAGCTTGGAACAGTATTGTAGATAATGTTATCAAGGATCGGAAAATTGAGAGTTTAAATATTAAATCGACGGATGATGAAGTATATGATTTTATGTTAAATAATCCTCCTGTTGCATTTCAAAATAGTTTGACCCAAGCAGGATTATTCGCTGACTCCACAACAAATGCTTTCCAATTATTCGAGTATCAAAATGCACTTTTAAATCATACTTATCCTGAAGCGTTAGACCAGTTTTTCTCAAGTTGGGAAGTTTACTTGAAGGATTGGCTATCCACAAGAAAATTAAGGGAACTTTATAACAGTACTGCAACTATATCAGATGCTGAAGTAAAATATAATTACATTGCAAACAGTACTAATTGTACTATTCAATATGCTTATGTTAAATCCCGAGCAATAGAAGACTCTTTAATAAATGTCACAGACCAAGATATTTTAGGAAGATATAATGACGATAAATCGGACTTGTATACGATATTTCCTTCTAAAACTGTGGAGTATGTACTCTGGGAAATTGATTACACAACAATTGATTCATCTCAATTTGCTACTTACCAAGATAGCATTTTAAGTGAAGCTTTGAAATTTGCAGGCGAAGCTGATTATTCTTCTTTTTCTGAAGCAATGTTCACTTTTGGGTTAGAATCAGACACAATTGATGTAACCCAGGAATACAAAAACAACTCTGGTTTTCCTTTCAATATGGGTCCAATGAGAGAAGCTGTTCGTTTTTCTTTCGATAGTGATATTGATGCGGTTTCGGATCCACTCCCAGCTACTATTGGATACGCCATTTTTCATATATTAGGTGAAAAATCTGGCGGATTCAAACCCTTAGAAGAGGTTAAAGAGAGTATTAATAAAAAATTAATCAGAGAAAAAAAGAAAGAATTTGCTGCAGAAATCTTAGAAAGTGCTTCACAGAATTACAATGAACTTATCTCTTTGTCAGAAAATAATGAACTAATTGAATTTATGTCAGACACAACGAAAAGTATTGGAAGTAGTTTTCCTGAAATTGGCAGGAGTTCAAAAGTACTGGGTACTCTTTTATCAATGAAACCTGGGGATATATCTCCAGTAATTGAAACATCTAATGGAGCTGTAATCATAAAATTGATTGCTATAGATGATTTCGATAACGATAAATATTTAGAGGAATATAAAGTCTTGTATGATCAATTACTTGCGACAAAAAGATCATCAGTTTTCTCGGACTGGTTATCAGGGGTAAAAGACAATTTAGAAATTGAAGACTACAGGAGTCAACTATATTAAGCTAATTCTTTAAACAGAAAACTATAATCCCCATTGAAAAGTGGGGATTTTTTTTATTTATACCAAATAAGACTTGACTGGTATTATTTAATCGGTTTATATTTTGTTAGTAGGAATCATTACTATTTATGAGATACAGCAACCAAAGAGAAGAAATTTTAAAAGTTGTGAGAGGAGTAACTTCTCACCCAACAGCACTTGATGTCTTTGAACTGGTTAAATCTAAAATACCTAAAATTAGTTTAGGAACTGTTTACAGAAATTTAGGAATACTGAGCAAAGAAAATCACCTTCTCGCACTTGATATTGATGGAGTAATTCATTATGATGGTAATGTGAACGATCACCAACATTTCTGTTGTACTAGATGTAATGGAATATTCGATTTATTTTTTGGGATTAGAGAATTTATATCATCACAAAACTATAAAATTGAACACGAGGTCAACGGTTTCAATTTACTGTTGACAGGAATTTGTATGAAATGTAAAGATAAGGAGTAAAAATAATGTTAGTAACAAAAGAAGCACCAAAATTTAAAGCAACTGCAATAATGCCAGATAATTCTTTCAAGGATATCAGTCTAGAAGATTATAAGGGAAAAAAAGTAGTGATTTTCTTTTATCCTCTAGATTTCACATTTGTATGTCCAACTGAATTGTTAGCGTTTGATCATCGTTTGAGCGAATTTGAAAAACGGGGAGTTAAGGTATTGGGATGTTCAGTTGATAGTCAATTCAGTCACTTGGCTTGGAAAACTACACCCGTTAATAAAGGTGGGATTGGCAATGTACAATATCCTATTATTGCTGATATTGACAAAAGTATCTCAAGAAAATATGATGTATTAGTTGATGCAGAAAATGCAACAATACTTACTGATGATGGTGAAGAAGATACAACTATAGGTGGTTCAGTAGCACTTCGTGGTTCATTTCTGATTGATGAAGAAGGAATTGTTAGGCATTCTGTAATCAATGATCTTCCTCTTGGAAGAAATATTGACGAAATGCTTCGGATGATTGATGCACTATCTTTTCACCAAAAACACGGCGAAGTTTGTCCAGCAGGTTGGATTGAAGGAGCTTCCGGAATGCAAGGAACTACAGAGGGTGTAGCTGATTACCTAGATAAACACGCTGATAACTTATAAATTTATCATAGGCGGAAAGGTCTCCTCCTCTTCTTGTCCTTTCCGCCACAAAAAAATGAAAGGGAAAATATTATGAATCATCAATTACCAAAATTACCGTATGAAATGGATTCTCTAGAACCTAATATTTCTATAGAAACAATGCAGTTTCACTATGGTAAACATCACCAAGCATACATCACCAATTTGAATAAACTAATTCAAAATACGGAATTTGAAAACATGGCTCTCGAAGATATTATTAGAAATTCATCAGGTGGTATTTTTAACAACTCAGCTCAAGTGTGGAATCACTCGTTCTATTGGAATTGTTTAACCCCATCAACAAAAGAACCTACAGGAAGTTTATTAGAAGCTATCGTACAGAACTTTGGATCATTCCGAAACTTCAAAGACCAATTTTCACAAAAAGCAATAACTACATTTGGTTCAGGATGGACTTGGCTAGTTAAAAATAGTGACAACTCACTTGAAATAATAAGTACTCAAAACGCTGAAACACCATTAACTACAAATAAAATACCACTATTAACCTGTGATGTCTGGGAACATGCATACTATGTTGATTATAGAAACTCAAGACCAACATATCTTGATAATTTCTGGAATATAGTAAATTGGGATTTTGTTTCAAAAAATTATTCTAACTAATCAAAATCTAATGATAAAAAAAGGCATCTTAAGATGCCTTTTTTTATCATTGATTTAATCGCCTTTCCCATTCACTTTTAGATTCACCAGCTATGCGTGTTGAATATCTCCTGCCAGAAAAATAGAAGGATTTTTGTCCATTTCTCCTAGCTTTTCTAAAAGCTCTACGAAAATCTGTTCTAGTTAAAGTTGAATAGTAATGACCTTTATATTTAAACTTTGTAAAACCTTGGTCTTTGGCAAGTTTAAAAGCAGTCCCAAAACGAGTTATGTGAGAAAAATCGTTCGATTTTGGAGTTTCCACATTAGAAACTTTTTGTTTTATTTTAGGTATTTCTTTAACGATCTCAGGTACTTTGTTCGTCTGTTTTACATCAACTGCTTGTTCATCTTCCTCAGTTATTGGTTGCAATGTTGGTTTTGGTTTTTCTTGGATTTTGCTTTCTTCAGGTTTTTTAACATCAGCAATTTGATCTAGTTCAACCTTTTCAACAACAATAGGTTTGGAATCTTCTACAACTTCCTCTATAATTTCTTCATTTACAGATTCTTCAATTTCTTTGGTTGGTTTTGTGGATTCTACTACTTCTACTTCAATTTTGGTTGGTACTTCTATACATTTTTCGTATTCTGTCAAGATTTCTGTTCCATGTGAGCCTGCAAGCTTAAGGTTTGAAATGCAAAATTGAGTTTCTTTGTCTGAGAGATATAGAATTTCAGCTAATTTCCCTTCCCCAGCTGGTAAAGCCTGATTAGTCATAGAAAACCCAATTATTCTCTCTGAGGATAAACTTATTGTGAAAACCTCATTATTACATTCTTTAATGACTAAACCAGTAAAATCAAATTGAAATCCTTTAATATCGCTTGTGCTTGAATACAATATTTCTATACTAGAGGTTTTAGGATTCAATTTTCCAAAACGGAGATTAGCATTTTGTACTTTTACTTCTGGTTCTTTAGTTGATGTATCATCTTCAAGAACTACTTCTTCTTTAATTACTTTTTGTTCTGTATCCTTAACTAACTCTTTCAATTTATCAATTTGTGTTACATAGATTTCCTTATTTGATTTATAATATTTATAAAATTGAAGGTACTGTTTTCTAAGGGTCTTAGCTTGTTTTCTATGGAGTTGTTTCTCAACGCTCTTCATTGAAATTTTGATAGGTTTGTATTCATACCTGAACTTCGGTTTTGGTGTTAAAACAAATTTTTCTACTTCGTTATCCAGCTGTGTTTTATACTTAGTAATGATGTCTTCGTATTTTTGAAATTTCTCATTAGACATTTCTTTAAATTTTACGATTTCAATATGTAATGCTTCAGAAACAGCTTGATAAAATTCCAATCTACTTTGGTCATCTTCTATCGTTGATGCAACATCATCATACTTCAGTAAAGATTTTACTGAATTTCGAATATCATCTGTCAAATATGGACTATTATATTGTAAAGATTGTGCAATTACCAACGAGAGAATACTAAGTAAATAGATAGTTTTCTTCATTACTTTTCCTTTATTCGAATAGTTTAAACATTATTTTTGTATATGTAGTCTTCGAAATCTACGGTAATTTTATTTTATATCAAAGATTTTCATTTTATTCAGTGATTTCATTTGGTTTTACTAAGAATCTCAATAGGCTAGTTGTCCGTCTTCTGTCCATCGGATTGTTTCTGACTTTTGTACACCATACTGATATAGAGATTCTGTTTTTATTTGACCGTTACGATAATACCACTTGTCGTAACCATGTTTTTGTCCATAGAAGTATTCAACTGAATGTTTTACTTTTTCATTGGAATAATAGTGAATAGTTAAACCGTGAAGTTCCCCATTTTCAAATTTTGATTCAGAAACAAGTTTTCCATCCACACTCCAATGTTTTGTTACACCATCAAGTTTATCATTAAAAAGTGATATCTCTGATTCTTTTACTCCAGATTGGTAGTAAAATGTTTCTATTACATAGTTTGTCTTTAGTTTTTGGCGAGTTTTCTGATTATTACCGTTATCCCATTTGCTGATCACTTTAACTCTATTTGAACAACTAAAATTGATGATCATGAGTAATACTATTAAGATTAAATTACTGTTTTTCATTACCTAGTAAGTTACTACATTATTTTGAATAATACTTAACTACTGTTACAACAAAATTCAAGATTTTTTCAACATTTTAATAAATTTAGCAATTGTAGTTTCTTTCAGCATTTATCCCATCGTAATCTCAGGTTATTTAGGTGAAATTAAATAGGTTCTTTCTAAACTAGTTGTCGTAAAGTAATTGGACATACTCATAATATTTTTACAAACTATTTCAAGTCAATCTATTCAAAATACTTAGCAACAATTTTCTTTCTTACATTCCCGGTAAACAAAACTGTTAACTTAGCATTATCACCTATTCCTTCAATTTTCAAAATAGTACCTTTTCCGAAAATTTTGTGGGATACAATATCACCTTTTTGATATCCTGATTTTGGCTTTCCAGAATTTGATTTAGTGTCTGATTTTGAATAATAGAATGGTTTTTCAGTTCTAAAAATTGACTTTTGTTCTTTTTTCAATCTGATAGTTTCTACAAGATTGCTGGGTATTTCATCTAAAAATTGTGAACGAATACAAGAAACTGGCACTCCCCCAAATCTTCTGCGAGAATTTGAGTAAGACATATAAACTTTTTCTTCTGCTCGTGTAACACCCACATAAAACAATCGTCGTTCTTCTTCCTTTTCTTCTTCTGATTCTAAGCGACTTGTAATAGGAAACAAACCATCTTCAAGTCCTGCTATAAACACAACAGGAAATTCTAATCCTTTGGCACTATGCATTGTCATTAAAGTTACAGAACTTCTTGATTCGTTCCACTCATCAATGTCACTTAACAATGATACTTCTTCCAAAAATTCTTGCAAACTAGCAGATTCGTTTCTTTCACAAAATTCAGTAATGCTCGAAATCAAAGCATTTACATTTTCCCATCTCTCTCGAGATTCTTCAGTTTCTTGAGATAAATAAAAGTCCTCAAGTTCAAGATTTGTAATTAGAGATTTAATAATTTCATCTGCTGATTCTTTTTCCAGAAGAAAACGATAATGTTCTATCAATTTTCTAAATTGTGTGATACTACTTTTTTGCTTCTGACCAACACTAATTTTGGCAACATCAGACAAACTTGAATATAGTGATTTATTTTGTTCCTTAGAAAAATCTACTAATTTTTCGATGGAAGTTTTCCCAATACCACGAACAGGAAAATTGATTATCCTCACAAGTGAAATTGAATCTAAAGGATTTACAATCAAACGAAGATATGCTAACACATCTTTAACTTCTTTACGGTCATAGAATTTAACTCCGCCAACTATACTGTATGGAATTGCATTTCGTCTAAGTTGATCTTCAATTGGGCGACTTTGAGCATTAGTGCGATATAGAATAACAAAACTATTAAGATCCTTACCGTTTAGTGTATATTCCTTCTGAATTGTATTAAGAATTTTCCTTGCTTCATCTCTCTCATCAGAAGCTTCTATTACTGTAATTAACTCACCTTTTTTATTTTCTGTCCATAGTTTTTTGTGAGCACGGTTTTCATTTAACGATACTACGGAATATGCAACATCTAAAATATTTTGGGTTGAACGATAATTTTGTTCTAACTTTACAATTTCAACATCTCCAAAAGACTCTTCAAAATCTAAAATATTTCGTATATCTGCACCCCTCCAGCCATAAATGGACTGATCATCATCCCCCACTACACAAATATTTCTATGCTTTTGAGATAAGGCATACACAAACTTAAACTGTGGTTTGTTAGTATCTTGATATTCATCAACCAAAACATACTCATAAAGAGATTGATAATAGTCTAACCTTTCAGGAAATTCACGGAATATATCTAGAGGTAATACAAGTAAATCATCAAAATCTACTGCATTGTAATTTTTGAGTTCTTGCTGATAATTTATATAAATTTCTGCAATTTTCTCTTCTCTAAAACCATCAACTGCAGATTTAATTTCCTCAGGACTTTTCAATTTATTTTTGAACCAACTAATATTTGTTTTAACAGATTTTGGCTCAAATTGTTTTAAGTCAAGATTCAGATTTACTATCACAGATTTTATCAATTTATTTGAGTCATCTGAATCATAAATAGTGAAATCAGGGGAATAGCCTAATCTGAAAATTTCTTTGCGAAGAATTCTCGCATTTATAGAATGAAAAGTACCAACACTCATCCTCGATACATCCTGATTAGGTAAAAGTGCTTGTACTCTTTCTTTCATCTCTGAAGCTGCTTTATTAGTAAAAGTAACTGCAAGAATATGATTAGGAGAAATCCGTTTTTCTTCAACCAAATATGCTATCTTGTAAGTTAGAACTCGAGTTTTCCCACTACCTGCACCTGCGAAAATCAGGAGCGGCTTTTTCATAGATTGCACAGCTTGCTTTTGTGTAACATTTAGTTTATCTAAATCAAATTTCACTTCTTACTTTCTTTGCTTTTTCCTAACATTGTGTTTAGCTCTATTGTGCTCAGCATTTGTTTTAGAGAAAATGTGTCTTCCATTTCCATCTGCTACAAAATATAAGTAATTTGTTGTATCAGGTTTTACAGCAGATAAAAGAGCAGAAATCCCGGGATTATTAATAGGACCTGGAGGAAGTCCTCTGTGCTTATAAGTATTATAAGGAGAATTCGTTTTCAAATCTCTATTAAATAATCTTCTATTTTTTCCGGGTGTAATATATTGAATTGTAGGATCTGCTTGTAAATGCATTTTTTTCTTTAAACGATTATGATAAACTGAAGAAATTTTAGACATCTCGTAATCATACATCGCTTCACCTTGAACAATTGATGCCAAAGTTGTGATTTCTAACTTATTCATATTTAATTGTTTTGCCGATAGTTCTATGTGTTTTTCATAGTTGAAATTAAATTGATTTACTAAAAGTTCGATTATATCTTCTTCAGTATATGAAGATAGTAAAATATATGTATCAGGAAATAAAAATCCTTCTAGGGATGGAGCATTTATCCTGAGTGAATTCATAAAATTATAATCTTTGCAGAGCTGAATAAAGTGATAAGTGTCAATTTTTAATTTAGAAGATAGTTCATTTGCAATATCGTCAATCGTCCATCCTTCTAAAATAGTAACTCTAACCCTTTCTGCAGTTGGTGAGGTAATCATCCGAACTAATTCACCAATGGTTCTAATACCTTTCAGGGTATATCTACCAGCTTTGATGTTTCTTTCATTGATAGTAATTTTGACCGCCAAAACAAATAGAGCAGGATATCTAATGCACGATTCTTCTTCAAGTAACTTTGATACGGAAAATGCTGTTGCTCCGCTTGGTATTGTGATTATTTTAGATGTGTCTCTACATTGAATATTTGTTGATAAGATAATCACAACAAATGAAATCACTCCAATCAAAGATATCCCAATTGCACTAACTAGAATTTTGATTTGTTGATGATATTTTGTAAAATAGACTTTCATAACAATCCTAAAATTTACTCTGTATCTTTAATTTGATAGAAGCATAAAAATTATTTCTAAATTTTAATTCTAAGTGTCTTACCATAGACCTTGTTTACAGTTAGATGATTTACAGAAGCCTTG
>CAZSJY010000023.1:0-27338 GCA_964607375.1 uncultured bacterium | reverse complement strand
TTTAACACTTCTTTATCAATTAAACATAATGAGTTATTATGCGGGATGTAACAATCAATTACTTGGAGAACCAAATCCATCATTTGAAGTTGATACTATTGAAAACGAGTTATTATTATCAGATTTGATCCAAGTAGAAAATAAACTCGAAAAAATCAATCACACGATCCAACGAGGGAAAAAGACAAACGAGTTGTTAGTTGAACAAAAATTATTCGAAAAATTATCGAGTCAGTTAAATCAAAATCTACTTCTATCTCAACTAAAGTTGACAAAGGATGAAGAAAAGTTAATTCGAGGTTATCAATTCCTTACAATGAAACAAATAATGATTATTCTAAATTCTGGTGATAAGAATTATGGGAAGAATGATATTATCAAAACTAAAATTGGTGATAAATATCCTATTATTGAATTTGCCGGTAAGTTCGAAATGGAGTTATCTCAAATAGAAGATGAAGAGAGTATATCAATGTTTATGGAAGATATGGGAATAAAGGAATCTGTAACTAATCGATTAACAACTCTTGCTTATGATGTATTAGGTTATATCAGTTTCCTTACAGTAGGGCAAGATGAGGTTAGGGCTTGGACCATTCAAAAAGGAAAAACTGCGCAGGAAGCTTCAGCTACGATACATACAGATTTGTCCCGTGGGTTTATACGAGCTGAATGTTTTCATTATGACGATTTACTCGAATACAAAAATGAGAAATTGATTAAAGAAAATGGTCGCTTTCGATTAGAAGGTAAAGAGTATCTTGTAAAAGATGGAGATATTATGAGTATTCGGTTTAATGTTTAACCTCCTTATCCAACTACATGTTTTGAAGCATGACCATTGATGTAATAAATTTAGCTTACAATATGTAATCAAAAACAAATTGTAAAATAGAAACTATGATATTGCGATTTATATTTCTTACTACAAAATGGAGAATTCAATGAAAGTATTTAGAATAATAACTATCTTGTTTGTTATTTCGTCTTATAGTTTTAGTAGATTACCAGATGCTGTTGGAAAAAATGGAGCTGTATCTTCAACTAACTATCTTGCTTCAGAAGTTGGAATTGAAGTACTTAAAAATGGTGGAAATGCTATTGATGCTTCAATTGCAGTAGGGTTTGCTTTGGCTGTAACACATCCCGGTGCAGGGAATATAGGCGGTGGTGGATTTATGGTGATTAGGTTAGCTGACGGAACAGCAACTACTATTGATTTTAGAGAAACAGCACCAACTCGAGCATTTCGCGATATGTTCTTGGATGACAGTTTAAATGTAATTCCAGGAAAAAGTTGGATGACATCGTGGGCAAGTGGTGTTCCCGGTACTGTAGCAGGCTTTGGACTAGCTTTTGAAAACTACGGTTCTATGAAATGGAGTAAACTAATTACTCCAGCTATTAAATTAGCTAAGAGGGGATTTCCTTTAGACTATTTGAATGTCCTATACTTAAATGGATACCGGAATTACTTAGAAATCGATGAAGTTTCTAGAGAGATATTTGTTGGTCGTGAAGATGGATGGGAAGTAGGAGATATCTTTATACAAAAGAAATTAGCAAAAACATTGAAGAGGATTTCAAAAAAAGGATATCGAGAATTCTACGAAGGTAAAACTTCTAAAATGATCGTAGATTGTATGGAAAGAACAGATGGACTCATATCTGCCGAAGACCTATCAAACTATTCAGCCATTCAAAGAGAACCTGTTAAATTTGAATATCGTGGATATAATATTATTTCGATGCCACCTGTTTCATCTGGTGGAATTGCATTAGCTCAAATTCTTAACCAGCTTGAAAATATTGATTTGAGTCAAATTTCATATCATAGTGCACAACATATCCATTATGTAGTTGAAGCAGAAAAAAGGGCTTATGCTGATAGGTCATATTTCCTCGGTGATCCAAAATTTATTGGAATTTCAGTTGATAGCTTAATATCACAGAATTATTCTGATTTTAGATGGTCATCTGTTGATTCAATAATGGCTACAGATTGTGAAGAAATTGGATTTGGTAACTTCTCATTAATTATCAAAGAATCAGACGAAACTACTCATTACTCGGTAGTTGATAAGTGGGGGAATTCTGTTAGCACAACCGTAACATTAAACGGATGGTTTGGAAATGGTATAACTGTTGATGATGCAGGTTTTATCCTCAATAACGAAATGGATGATTTTTCCTCAAAACCAGGAGAACCAAACGCTTATGGATTAGTAGGTGGTGAAGCAAATGCAATACATCCTAATAAACGAATGTTAAGTTCTATGACACCAACAATCGTGGAAAACACAAATGGTGAATTACTTATGGTCTTGGGTGCTGCGGGAGGAGCAAAGATTATTACAACAGTTGCACAAATTATTTCGAATGTAATTGATTATGGAATGAATATTGAAGATGCGGTTGAGAAACCAAGATTTCATCATCAATGGCTTCCAGATTTAGTCTTTTTTGAACCCAACGGATTTTCCAAAGAAACACTTGAGTTACTTGATTCACGGAATTATGTAATTGATGTTATGAGAGGTACTGCAGAAGCTAATTGTATTTTTTACGATTCTGAACAAAAGTTAATATTCGGTAGTGGAGATAGCAGAAGAAGAGGAAGTGCAATAGCATTTTAAATGAAGATTCCATTACTAAAACATTTCCTTGTTTACTTAATCACAGTTGTATTAATTATTACTTCTTCGTTGTTAATCTCTCAACAGCGTTTATCAATCCATATTAAAGAACTAATTAACAACCAAGCTACTATTGTAGAATTTGATAAAACAGACGAAATTGCACGCAGTATTCAACAAATTGATAGATCGCAAACTATTCTTAGTAGAGAAATTGTTGGTTATTTACCATATTGGATGTACTCAGAATACCCGTATTTACGATTTGATTTACTTACACAGATTAATTACTTTTCTGCTGAATTAGATTCTTATGGTAATATCACTAACTACCACCATTGGTTTGATTCTGATTTTGTGAGTTTTGCTCATGATAGAAATGTTAAAGTAAAACTATGTGCTACTTTGTTTGGAGTTTCATCATTGCAGACTCTTCTTAACAATCCACAAAATAGATCAAATGCAATTCAAAATCTTCTTTCTGCGGTAGCTGAAATGGACGGAGATGGAGTTGATATAGATTTTGAACTACTCCCATCAAGTATGAGAGATAGTTTGTCTGTATTTATGGAAGAATTGACAAGTACTTTCCACTCAAATCTACCAGGATCAATTGTAACAATGGCTACTCCTGCTGTTGATTGGTCAGATGCTTGGGATTACGAGTTACTAGCTCGAATTACAGATGGTTTATTTATCATGGGGTACGATTATCATTGGTCGGGAAGTTCAACAGCTGGCCCGGTAAGTCCTCTTGGGGGATTTTATTATGATTTATCTTATTCTGTAAACGATTATATGGATAAAACAGGCTTTCAAGTTGAGAAAATCATTTTAGGATTACCTTATTATGGTTACGATTGGCCTGTTATTGATAACGAAGTTTATTCTCACACAACTGGTTCTGCTACTGCCAGAACTTTTGCAAATACCCAAGATATGATTCTCAATGTTGGATTTCAATTTAGCGAAGAAACATCTTCAAATTGGTTAACCTATTTTGATTCGGAATGGAATCAGTGTTGGTTTGATGATAGTTTGTCTTTATCGCTAAAATATCAATATGCAGATAATAACGAATTGTCTGGAATTGGAATGTGGGCTTTAGGATACGATGGTGACGATCCAGAGTTATGGGGAGCAATTGAAGATCAATTCTTCTTGTGTGAAACAGGAGACCTGAACCAAGATAGTGTTCTTGATATCTATGATGTTTTGAGATCAGTTGCTATTGTTTTATCTAATGGTCTTTATCCTAGCGATTATGAGCTATGTTCTAGTGATATCAATCAAGACTCGCTAATAAACATTACGGATATCGTGCTCTTAAATAATTTGATTATCGATTAATAATTAGATTAACAAAATTTTAGTTGGTCTGCACAATAACACAAAACTCTGACAAAAAGACACAACCTTAACTCTCGGCACATTTATTGTTATTTGGTTTGTGAATAATTAAATATAGATTAAAATGGAGTTATTATGGGAAAAATAATTGGAATTGATTTAGGAACAACAAATTCTTGCGTATCCGTAATGGAAGGTGGAAGTCCTACCGTAATTCAAAATAGTGAGGGTGGAAGGACGACTCCTTCTGTTGTAGCTTTTACTAAGGATGGTGACCGTCTAATTGGTCAACCCGCAAAAAGACAAGCTGTAACAAATCCTGAGAATACTGTATTTTCTACAAAAAGATTTGTAGGGCGTATGCATAATGAAGTTTCTACGGAAATTGAAGAAATGCCATATAAGATCATTAGTGGTAAAAACGGTGAAGTAATGTTTAAGATTAAGGATAAAGAATATAAACCACCTGAAATTAGTGCAATGGTTTTACAAAAATTAAAGCAAACTGCCGAAGAATATCTTGGAGAAAAAGTAACTGATGCTGTTATTACAGTTCCAGCATATTTTAATGATAGTCAACGACAAGCTACAAAAGATTCAGGAAAAATAGCAGGACTAAATGTTCGTAGAATTATTAATGAACCAACAGCAGCCGCTTTGTCATACGGACTTGATAAGAAAGAAGATGAGAAAATTGCAGTATTCGATTTTGGTGGTGGAACATTTGATGTTTCAATTCTAGAATTGGGAGATGGGGTTTTTGAAGTAAAATCTACAAATGGTGATACTCATTTGGGTGGTGATGACTTAGATCAAGCTTTGATGAATTGGTTGGCTGATGAGTTTAAGAAATCTGATGGTATAGATCTTAGAAAAGATCCTATGGCACTTCAGAGATTAAAAGAAGCTGCAGAAAAAGCAAAATGTGAGTTATCGTCTTCAAAGCAAACAGATGTTAACTTACCGTTTATTACTGCAGATTCTGATGGACCTAAACATTTGAATATTACACTAAGTCGTGCGAAATTTGAATCTTTAGCAAGTAATTTAATTGAAAGAACAAAGCAACCTTGCAAAACTGCGTTGAAAGAAGCAGGATTGAAGGCATCAGAAATTGATGAAGTTATACTTGTAGGAGGTTCAACAAGAATTCCTATGGTACAAGAAGTTGTCAAAAATCTATTTGGAAAAGAACCTAACAAAGGTGTTAATCCTGACGAGGTAGTCGCAATTGGTGCAGGTATTCAAGGTGGAGTTTTAGCAGGAGATGTAGAAGATATTCTTTTATTAGATGTAACTCCCCTTTCATTGGGGATAGAAACTTTGGGTGGTGTGTTTACTCGATTAATAGATGCAAACACAACAATACCAACTAAAAAGAGTCAAGTATTTTCAACTGCTGCGGATAACCAAACTTCTGTGGAAGTTCATATTCTTCAGGGTGAAAGAGATATTGCATTACACAATAAATCTTTAGGTAGATTTCATCTTGATGGTATTCCAGCAGCTCCGAGGGGAATTCCGCAAGTTGAAGTATCTTTTGATATTGATGCAAATGGAATCTTGAATGTTTCTGCAAAAGATAAAGCAACTGGAAAAGAACAGAGCATTAGAATTGAAGCTTCAAGTGGACTTTCAGAAGCAGAAATTGAAAAGATGAAGAATGATGCTAAAGAACATGCATCAGAGGATAAAAATAAAAAAGATGAAGTTGAAACACATAATCAAGCAGACCAATTAGTTTATCAAACTGAAAAGCAAATAGATGAACTTGGAGATAAAATTCAAGAATCAGAAAAAAAGGATCTCCAAGATGTAGTTGAAAAAGTAAAGGAAACTAATAAGGGTACAGATATTCAAGCAATTAAAGATTCAATGGAAGAATTGAATAAGTCTTGGAACAAAGTTAGCGAGAAAATGTATCAACAAGCACAAGAGGAATCAACTCAACAAACAGAGAATGCACCTCCTTCTGATTCAGAGAAACCAGGAAATGACAATGTTGAGGATGCAGATTACGAAGTAGTTGATGAAAAATAAAGTATAATTCGATTTTCATTGAAGGGTGGATAACTTTTGTTGTCCGCCCTTTTTTTTGGAAACAAACTGGTTGTAATTTTTTATACTGTAACGATGGCAAATAAAAAGACAAAGAGGTGGTTTGGAAGCATAGTTATGCTGATCTTAACAATAATTTTGATCAGTGGAGGATTATTTTTATTTAAACCTGCATTATTTGTAAAAGATATTCAAAATCGCATTGCTTCATTCATTTCTAGTTCTTCAGATGTTTCAATAAAAATAAATGAATTTGAAGGAAATTTCTTTAGTGGATTCGAATTTAGAAATATAGAAATCTATAAAAATGAAACACCAATCAGCCAAATTGGAGAGTTATCATTAAATGTTGAAATTGTCAAACTTTTTTTTGGTCGAATCACATTCAATGAAGTCTCAATCAAAAATGTATACTTGTCACTTGATGACTATCTAGGGAATATTAGTATAATATCTCGTTCAAATGATATTGCGTTTTCTTCTTCGATAGGTAAGTTGACTTTAGAGGATTTTCAATTAGAATACAAGGGTGAATTATTTACTGTTGATGCTGATTGTGAAGTGGATATTTCTGACAAGTTATCAGTAGAATTCAATAAATTACAACTGAAATCTAATAGATTTACTGAAAATATAATCCTGCAGCAAGGTAGAATTTCACTTAAGAATAATCTATTGAATTTCGTAGATATGAAGGTTTTAACAGAAAATGTATCGAGTAACATTTCGGGTAATTTGAATATAAACAATTTTTATGATTTCGATTTGTTTACTACGATGGATACATTAAAGTATCGAATAGAAAATAACAATTCTATTGAACTATCTAAAGTGAAAATTGATATGAATGGTAATCCAGAAAATAAGACTATTCAAATTTCAGTTAACAGTAAATGCAAATTTGAGAGTTTTTATTTTGATGAATGTTATGTTTCGGCATCCATACTCGATAACAAGTTAAATATAAATCATGGAATTCTGAAAAATTCAGTTGAAGAGTTAAACTTGTCCGGTAATTTTGATTTAAATAGTAAGAACTGGCAAATGGACGCTTCAATAGAAAATGTAATTTATAAGTTAGATTCATTAGATATTCATCTAAATGGGGGCATTTCAGTATTAGCCGAAAATGGATTACAAGCACTAAATCTCCGAGCAAACTTGGAAGATTCTCATTACGATAAATTTTTCCTAAATTCGTTAACAGGGGAATTCCTTTACAGCAACAAAATGTTAACATCGACAGAAAACATACTTTTCGATGGAGAACATCTGAGTGGGAAGCTTGATTCTCTTTCAATTGATGCTGACAAAAATATATTCCTAACGGGAGAATTCCAACACGATAACTTAGATGTTTCGAATTATTATAAGGATATTCCACATTTTCTAATTAACGGGGTATCAGAAATTCAATTTTCTAAACAACAAGAACAATATTTTGTTGATGGATTGATGGAAATTGATACTACTTCCATAACTGATAACATAGCTTTTCGACAAGCAAATACAGAATTTTCCATTACGGTTGATTCTACTAATTCTGGTTTGATATCGATAGACTTGGAAGATTTAACAATCAATGGTTTTGTATTTGATACTGCTGAAGTAGAATTATCATTGGAAAATGGAAATATAAATGTTTCAAAACTAAATTGCTGGAATCAAAACGATGAGTATTTGCATTTTACTGGTAAAGTAAATGATAATTTTCAGGAATATAGTGTTGATTCACTTAAAGCAAATTTCAAGGGTGTGGATGTTACTTCAAATAAAATCCGTTGCAGAAAATCAGAAAATGTATATGAACTGGATGAATCTTTAATCAATATTGGAAAAGGAACAGCTGTTGTAAGTGGAGATTTTATCGACGCTAAAAGATACCGATTTTGGTGTAAAACTGACAACTTAGAACTATCGAAAGTAAACACAATTTTAAACAATAATCAACGATTACAAGGTACAGCAAAAGGTGATTTACACATTTCTAGGTGGAGGAAGTATCCCACTATTTTGTCAAATCTAGAAATTAACGATGGTGTTTTTGATGACGTTGAATTTTCTAAAATGATTGGAAATTTCTCATATCGAAATAATAGATTATTGTTTAGTGAGTTTTCTGTTACAAATCAACTTGGGGATATGTCATTATCAGGTTGGTTGACGATGAGTGGAAGAGATTCTACTTTATTTTCTGAGAAAGATTCACTACAACTCAATGGTAAATTTTATAATTTTGATTTAGTTACTCTTAACAGATATTTCCCTTGGTCCCAAACAACTATGGGATTGATGAGTGGAGAGTTTAGAACTCAAGGTCCTGTATCAAATCCATTATTTAGGATGGATATTATTGTTGACAAACCGGTGTTTGATAAGATTAGTGGAGAATCTATAACAGGATCGTTGGTGTATGAAAATAAACAACTTTATATGAAAGGGATTAAACTACTAACCAAAACAGGTAAATATACTTGTTCAGGTTATTTACCAGTAAATATTGGCTTAATTTCAACAGATAGAGAACATATAAAGCATTATCCAATGGATCTAATGATTACTGGGAAATCTAATGAATTTGAATTCCTTCAACCATATTTAACTATTCTAGATTCTGTGAATGGTAAATTTTCATATCAATTATCCATTACCGGGACTATGAAAAATCCTATCCGAAATGGACAGGTCATAGTTCGCGATGGAACTGTTAGTGTTTTTCCTTTAGAGAATTCGTTTCGTGGCTTAAATGGAATTGCTTTCATAAACAACAACCGTTTAATTTTTGAAAATTTATCAGCAAAATCTTATGAACTAAAGGACCAAAAAGATATCTTTATAAAAATTAGAGATTACCTTTTTCCTCAAAAGGTTTCAAATGTAAAACCAAATATAGCCATCCAAGGGAGTATAGATTTAACAGAATTCTTTAATCCTGATTATTCTATTCTTTTATCTGCTGAGGATTTATATTTGTCTACACCATCGGATGGCTTTTCGGGTGTTGGATTAGCTAAATTTACTGTTACTGGCAAGGATACGATTTTGATTAATGGAGATTTTATTCCTAATCCACATAATTTAATTGTTTCAGCTGAGTTCAAAGGACAGAACAATCTTAAACTTCAAAAGATTAATCCAAAGAAAACATTAGTCTACAACATACATGTACCACTGGAGAATGTAGTTAAAGTAGAAAATAATTACCTAGATTTGATGGTGGATGGTGATTTGAATATTACAGCTGTTGGTAATGAGAAGTTTCGATATTCAGGTAATTTGAATGTAATTGATGGAACTTTTTTCTTCAATGGAAATGAATATAGCCAAACTGAAGGGACAATTATGCTAGATCCTGCTACTTCAGCACCAAATTTGGATTTACATGCAAGTACTAATATTGCAGGAGAAGAAGTTGATATTACATTATTAGGATTTATGGACAATCCTAATTTAATTTTAGAATCTGAGCACGGATATTCACAAAACGACATATTGGAACTGTTATTGTTCAGAAGTGCACCTTCCATAGAAAATGAGATTGCCATAAATAAAGCAGGTAATTTAATTTCCAATTATTTAGAGAATGAGTTTGAACGAAATATAACAAAATATACTTTTATTGATAAATTTCAAGTACAGAGTAGTGGTTCATTAATGAGTGGTTATGAGGACTCTAATCTAAGTTTGTATATTGGAAAGAATTTGTCGAACAGAACTTATGTGAATATTAAAAGTGATGTTAATTCAGAACAGAACACAATTGAATATGAAGTTGGGTATAGATTAAATAGAAACATGTCAATTATAGGTAGAATTGATGAAGATAGATATTTTCACCTGAATTATAAAGTTAAATACCGGTATTAATGAATCGTATTCTCCTGATTTTATTTATTG
This sequence comes from uncultured bacterium, assembly GCA_964607375.1. Lineage (GTDB taxonomy): Bacteria > Fidelibacterota > Marinisomatia > SCGC-AAA003-L08 > JACNLC01 > JACNLC01. The sequence goes on along the minus strand of CAZSJY010000023.1, from coordinate 17,397 downwards.
TTTGCATAGCATATTCGTCTAATGACCGTTATATAAACAATGTCAAATTTGATGGAAATGAATCAATTGCGTCCAAAGAACTTGAAACGGTAATGAAGTCTATATCTAGGCAATTATTTCAAAAAACAATTTACAATTCCAAATTAGTTAAAGTTGATGAATTAGCATTGAAAACATACTACATTTCAAAAGGATTTCTCGAAGTAAATGTAGAAACTGTCACAGAGATGTTTAGTAGTAATACTTTTAACTTAACATTTCATATAAACGAAGGAGTATGCTTTAAACTTCGAGAGATTAATATTGTTGGGAATAAACTGTTTTCCGATTCGGAAATTTTATCCATTATTAACTTAAAACCTAAGGAATTTTATAATCCGGTTTTGTTACGAGAGCAACTTATTGAATTAAAAGAAAAATACTTAACAAATGGTAAGATTAAAATTTCAATAGTTGAAGAAACAGAAACAACAGGAAATAAAGTTATAATAAGAGTAAACATTGCAGAAGGAAGTACTTATTATATTGGAAATATCGCCGTTTCCGGTTTAACAAAACTACAAGAGAAATTCGTTTATCGAGAATTACTTTTTGCATCGAAAGATATTTATAATTCTAATCATATTAAGGAATCTCAAAAGAGAATTTTCGCTTCAGGTGTATTTAGTTCAGTTGAAATGATTCCACATTTTGCAACTAACTCTGAAGATTTAGTAGATATTGAGATAAGAATACGGGAATATAATAATCGTACGATTGAAGGAAGAATTGGTTTTGACCAAGAAGAATCTCCTCGAGGAGAGGGTGCTCCTCCAATGTCAACATTCAATGGGAAATGCAGATGGTCAACTGGAAATCTATTTAACACAACTGGTAGACTAGAATTCAAAGGAGGTATTGGAGTAAAACTCGACAAAGATGTTTCCTTACCACAAAAGGAGTTTTCTATAGTATGGCGTGCTCCTTGGACATTTGGATTTAGAGTTCCGTTACGAATTAAGTACAATTATGATGAATCATTTGATGAGTTTTCAAGAATTACTCAAGGACTTGAAACTTCTCTGTTTTATATTCGAGGAGATAACTATCGTTTTTTAACTAATCTAAATTTTCAATATATAAGATCAAATATTGATGATATTGGTGAATTTGAAGTTGAAGGTAGAAGTTCTGTTAGGTTTACATATATTTATGAAGAAATAGATAATTTTCTTTATCCTCAAACTGGTATTCATTTTATGGCAACTTCTACTATTGGAAGTAATTTAGGTTTGTCTAAATTGCAACACTACAAGGTTGATACTGAGTTTAAACAGTTTATTGACTATCTATCACCGATTATTTTATCTTACCGTCTTAAAGCAGGTTTTTTAGAAGAAGTTAATGTAAATGAGCTTCAATTTTATGATAAATTTTATTTAGGTGGGAGTACATCTCTGAGAGGATGGAAGACTACTGACGATTTTGGAGAAGATGGTGGTACTATCAGATTTCTTGTAAACTCGGAAATCAGATTTCCAATAATATGGAAATTAGGTGGGGAAATCTTTATGGATGCTGGTAAATTGTTAGATAATATTCAAGAAATAAAAAGCACAAAATTATCATGGGATGTTGGTGCAGGTATAACTGTTTCAACTCCTTTAGGTCCAATTAGGATTGATGTTGCATATCCTGAAGCTAAAAACACAAAACCTACAATTTTAATTGATGTACTCTATATGTTCTAAAATAATTAGAAATTTGAACAGGTAAATATTCGTAATATAGTACTTGAGTTTTAATAGATAAAATGGAGAAAAAAATGAAGTTAACTTTAACAACAATCGTTTTAATGGTTCTTTTGATAACCTGTAAATCAACTGGTGATCCATTTGAACATTGGGAATCAGCTAAAAAATACAGAGAAGAAAAAAAGATCACTGAGTGTATTACGGAACTGAAAATGATAATAGATAATCATCCGGAACATCCAAAAGCACCTGAAGCTCAGTTTATGATTGGTGATATCTATCTAAATGATGTTAAGGATTATGAAATTGCTATAGAAGAGTTTCAAAATGTTCTTTCTAAATTTGTAGAATCAGAAGTATCACCAAAGTCAATGTTTATGATTGGATATATTTTTGCTAACAATCTACAAGCATATTCAGATGCAGAAGAATATTATGATAATTTTCTTGAAAAATATAAGGAACATGAATTAGTTCCGTCAGTTAAGTATGAATTAGAAAGTATTAGTGAAGCTCTTACAGAAATTGAAAAGTTAAATTCTAATCTACAATAAAATTATAGGATGATTAATGGAAACATTTGATTTAACCGTCTTAAATGAAAATATAAAGAAAAAATCTCAATTTATAGATAAACTAAAAACTCAAATTTCTTCAATAATTGTCGGTCAGGATGATTTAGTCGAAAAGATGATTATTGCTGTTTTATCAAACGGACATGTGTTTTTGGAAGGAGTACCTGGTCTTGCCAAAACGCTGACAGTCAAAACTTTAGCAGATTCAATAGATACAAAATTTCAAAGAATTCAATTTACACCTGATTTGTTACCAGCTGATATTTTGGGAACTTTAATATTTAATCCAAAAGATGCAAGCTTTGAAATAAAGAAAGGACCGATTTTTTCGAACATCATACTTGCTGATGAGATAAATCGCTCGCCTGCTAAGGTGCAAAGTGCTTTATTGGAAGCAATGCAGGAGAGACAAGTTACAATCGGTAATGAAACATATGAATTGGATGAACCCTTTTTAGTAATGGCTACGCAAAATCCAATTGAACAAGAAGGAACCTATCCTCTACCTGAAGCTCAAGTTGATCGGTTTTTGTTTAAAGTGATGGTTGATTATCCGAACGATGACGAAGAATTGTCAATTCTAAAGAAAATGGGCACAATCACAGACAATCAGAGTATAAACCCTGTAGTTAAACCAAAGGAGATTTTACAAGCTCGTAAAGTTGTTGATCAAATCCACATGGCAGAGAATATACAAAAGTATATTGTTTCGTTGGTGATGGCAACTAGAGATCCAAAGAAGTTTGGACTCAGTGATTTAACCGGATTAATTGACTTTGGTGCTTCACCTAGAGCAACAATTTATCTTGCAATTGCTGCAAAAGCTCAAGCGTTTATGGAACATAGAGGTTATGTGATTCCGGAAGATATTAGAAAAGTAGGTAGAGCTATATTAAGACATCGAATTTTATTAACTTATGAAGCCGAAGCTGAAGATATCTCTTCTGAGGATATCATCACGCGAATTTATGAGTCTGTTCCAACACCATAATCCAATAAAGTAATACTTTATATGTTACCTTCTGATATACTGAAAAAGGTGAAGCTTATCGAAATTAAGACTCGCCGTTTAGTAAACAATTTATTTGGGGGAGAATACCATTCGGCATTCAAAGGTATGGGGATGGAATTTGCTGAAGTTCGTGAATATCAACCCGGTGATGATATTAGAAGTATCGACTGGAATGTTACTGCTCGAATTGGTAAACCATTTATTAAGAAGTTTGATGAAGAGCGTGAATTAACAGTTATGTTAATGGTTGACGTAAGTGCTTCTGGATACTTTGGAACTGGTGATTTTCTTAAAAGTGACATTATGGTTGAGATTGCATCAATACTAAGTTTTAGTGCTATAAAAAATAATGATAAAGTTGGATTATTACTATTTTCTGATCAAGTGGAGAAGTTTGTCCCTCCCAAAAAAGGGAAATCTCATGTGTTTAGAATTATCAGAGAATTGATTTATTATGAAGCAGAGGATAGAAAAACCAACATACCACTTGCTATTGAGTATGTTTTACAAATGCTGAAAAGACGATCCGTTGTGTTTCTAATTTCTGATTTTATTGATGATAATTACAAGAAACCATTACAACTTATCAATCAAAAACACGATTTAGTTTGTATTCGATTAACTGATAATGCCGAAAAGAATATTCCAAATATTGGTTTAACTAAAATTCACGATGTAGAAAACCAAACATTCCATTGGATAGATACTTCATCAAAAGAATTGCGAAACAAGATGCAACTGATAATTAAATCAAAATTGAATAGGCAAGAATCGTTCTTTAAGAAAAATCAAATTGATTTTATACCAATCCAAACAGATGTGAGTTATGTAGAACCATTGGTTGATTTTTTTAATAAACGAATTTCACGGCAATGATAAAATCCTCAGCCCTGTTAAGGAGACTCATATTAGTTGCTTTCTTCACATGTGTTTCCTTTGCAAAAATTGAAATTAGTACTTCCGTGTCTCCAGATAAAATCACGGTAGGAGATAGCGTTTTCTTTCAAATTGATGTAAAACTCCAAGAAGACCAAGTAGCAAATTTTCCCGAATTGCAATTTGAAAACGATAATGTTAAGTTACTCGATAAAATATTATTTAACAATTCTGTAAAATATGTGTTTTCGTTTTGGGATGTTGGTGAAGTTACGATTCCTGAAATTCCCATACAAATTGTTAAAGAAGGTGCAATTTCAAGGGAGATAAACACAAAACAATATAAGTTATTGATAACTTCAGTTTTGAGTGATTCTTCTTCTAACATTAGAGCAATAAAAGACTTGCAGGATATTGATTTGGATTCAGATAGGATGATTTTGTATATCGCTGTTTTGATATTGAGTTTAATTCTTATTGCATTAATTTGGAGAAAAAGACAAGAAACAATCGCAACAATTGAAAAATATAAAGCTCCTCCGGAAACTGCAATAGTAAGATGCAAGAGACGATTCGATAATGTAAAGATTCCATTTCCCATAACACTAGAATCTACTGAAGAATTTTATGTCGAATTATCGGATATATTTAGAGAATACATCGGCTCAATATACTATGTAAAATCTCTAGAAATGACAACCTCAGAATTCAAAACATTTCTCAAAGATTGCAATTTATATGAAAAAGATCTGGAGGAAACTTATCGCTTACTCGACAGAGCAGATTTAGGGAAATACGCAAAGCACCTACCCGAAGAAGAAGAATTTTCTTCAGATAAAGACACTTTTAGATTACTAATAGAAAAATTTGTACAACTCTAAGTTTATGTTCAAATCAGGCTTGACTAAAAAACCGAACGGATGGCGTAAACAAACTTAAACTTTTCACATTCAGCACTTTAATCGAGCCTAATATTTTGTAATCTCAAATGATGGTATTCATATGATCAAGAAACAATCAGTTGTAAATTGAATGAGTAAATATTGTTTTAGAAGGAAATATCTAACTAAATTCTGTATAAGTTATTGGTGAAAATGTGAAAAGTAAACAATGTTAATTCAGATTCATTCAGAAACTCCAAATCCTCGTCATATTAAAATGGCTTCGGATGCTTTAGGGGAAGGCAAACTTATTGTTTATCCTACTGATACACTATATGGTTTGGGTTGTGATATTCATAATAAAAATTCTATAAAAGAGATCTATCATCTAAAAAAAATGAACAGAAAGAAACCTTTGAGTTTTATTTGTGAAGATTTTACTCATATAGCTGAATATGCTAATGTTTCCAATTTTTCTTTTAAAATAATGAAATATCTTGCTCCAGGACCGTTTACATTTATTTTGCCTGCTACTAACAAAGTACCTAAACTCTTAACAACCAAGCAGAAGACAGTTGGTATACGAATTCCTGACAATACTTTTGCTCGTGAAATTGTAAGAGAGTTTAAAAGTCCAATAATTTCAACTACATTGTCAACAAGGGATGGCATTATGTATTCTGATCCTGATGAAATTGAACAGCAATACTCTCATAAAGTTGATTTGTTTTTTTCAGAAGGTATAAGTTATTCTGATCCATCAACGGTATTAGATTTAACTAAAGATGAGATAGTTGTCCTAAGAGAGGGCAAGGGTGATATTGGCGTTTTGTATTAACTAATTTAGATTACTTTATTGAATCAATCCAAATCGGATTTGTTAGTGCAATTCGTTGTCCTCTATAATTAAAAGATTCAATTTCAGCTCTAAAGTAAGAGTTTTCAGAAATTGACAAATTAATTTTCTTTTGATAGTCTAATGAACCAATGTTCTCAACAAAAATTAACAATTCAGATTTCTGCCCAATGATTCCTTGATACAAGGATACCTTAGTAATTTTACCAAATTCTACATTTGATTTAGCTTCAATTTCTATTGTGCCATTATTAGCATAAACCTTAGAACCCATAGTATAAGTTTGTTCATCCTTGGTAAAGTGAATGTTTATGTACGGACCATTTGTAATAAAGCAATTTCCTGCTTTTAAAGTTTTTATGGCTGAGTTAACATTCTGTGGTATCTCAGGATAATATCCTGTGCGACATTCAGCGAATATTTGTTCATCCTTTTCTTTAAGTGACAGCATTGGAGTTTCTATTTGCCTAAATTTATTAAAATTACCGTGTGCGTCATTTCCAGCGTAAATAAACTTCTTGCATCCATCTAATAGCAGGGAAATCCATTTATGTTTTCCTCTATTAAAACCCTCATCTAAAGATCCGTTTAATATTTGCATTCCTGAGACATAACTCTTGCATAGATCATCAGTATTCCATTTCCCTCGTTTAACAAGCAACCGTTGAGCTAATGGAATAGGTGCACAAGGATGTGCAGCAATACAGAGTGTATTCCTGTCTAAATGATCTTCTACAGAATCTACATTGTGTTCGCTGTAAAAATTAAATGGTCTTTCAGCACTATCGCCCTGACCGAGTAAGAAAGATTTGTTGTTTAGTACAAGTAGGTGAACATTTCGATTTTTTGAGTTGTGTAGAGATAATTCTTCTCCTGGAATAATAAATGTAGATTCATTGTTTTTGTTTATGCGATCAACTTCAGTTTGGAATTTAGTCCATTTATGTAAGTCCGGGTCGGTTTCTATCCAAGAATCTGGTGCATCATCTAGGTCATAAGAGTGATCAGTGCATCCCACAGAATGAATCCCCATTGATTTTGATATATCAATCACTGATTCAAGTGGAGCTCCAAACTCAACCATATCTTCAGTATAATTACTGTGGTAATGCAGATCACACCATTGTACATCTTTGCAACTTGGGTAAGAATCTTCAGATAAATATACTTTGAGAGGTGAGGGTGAGAGAAGCTTCAGATTGTGATTTGTGCAAGTACGAGTTTTACCATCAATTGTATAATTAAATTCTACACAGATTTCTATATGTCCATTCATATTCTTGCGAGGAACCAATAAAGTTCTAAACCACCAATGTTGTGAAAGTTTAATGTTTAATTCAGTTTTGTTTTGATAAATTATGTTTTTATTCTGTGTGATAGTAACCCTAACATATTTCAATTGTATTTGATATTTGTCTGAGTCTTTAATTAAAAGTACTATTGGAATGTTCTTTTTGGGATCAATTCGGTGTGGTATATCCGCTAGTATTTCTGGTTCTTTTTTATAGTAGAGAGAAAATGGAATCCTAAATCTAAAGTGCATTTCTGTATATAATATTAGAATTATTACATCAGCAAGAAATTGATTATCAGTCGGAAATACCATAACAAAACTTAAGTTAATAACCCAAATATAAAGCAAAGATTATTTAGGTTTTCAAAGTAATCTCTGTCAAGAAAAGGTGTTTAGTGTCGACAAAATTCAAATAGTGGTTGCATGGTATGTTATATAATGTTTAATATTGTTACAAGTTGTTACAATTAGTTAAATAAAGTTAATTCATATTTTATAGTATATGGCTCGAAAGAAAGAAACAGATTATAGTGTAAGTTCAATAAGGCTACCTGATAGGATGTGGAAAATCCTAAGGCAACTTGCAAGTCAGGGATACCGAAGTTTGAACAATCAGATTTTAAAAATATTTGAAGATTGGCTCGTAGAAAGAGGATTATTAGAAAACTCCGAGCGAACTAAAATTGACTAAGTTTAGGGAAATAAGGAGGACATTATGGGAAAGAAGAAAACAAATAGAAAAAACAGAATTGTATTATCGTTTATTTTGCTTTCTACAATTTTGGTTGCAGGTGAATTGACTAATATTGTCAATTTTAGTTTTAGTAGAATATTGTCTGCAATATCAGAATTACAGATTGATACGGTGATTGCAATAGGTTTTGTTTTAGTAATGGCATCTACATCTGCGATATTTTACAATCATAAAAATCGTTTGTATGCACGGAATAAGAGAAAAAAAATAAAATCACCAAATAGTTTTAGGTTCGTTTATAGATATATTCAATTAACAACTATCATTGCAAGTATTGGATCTTATGCTACAAACGAAAGATTATTTCTTGAATTTCATAACAGTATCTATTTGCTGTATTTAGGTCTGAGTATTGCAATAATTGGATTAATGATGTTTGTTTCCTCGAAAATTACTTTGGGTGAACATTATAGTCCGTGTTTTGATTCATTTGTACCCAGAGATATTGTACAAAAGGGACTGTATAAATATGCAAGACATCCTATCTATTTTGCCAATGTGATACTGTTACTTGGAATGTTCATATCTACTGGATCATATTGGATTTTATTCAACAGTGGATTGTTATGTGTTTACTATCTTATTTCTGCAATAAGAGAGGAAAGTGTTTTGAAAAAACAATTCCCAAGATATATTGAATATATAAAACACACACATATGTTTTTTCCAATTCCAAGGCATACTCACAAATAAATTGTAAGGAAGTAAATTATGAGTAGTAATAGACAAATTATTTCAAAAAATGTAAATAACGTTTCGCACAGCAATTATCAAAATATTGTGAAAAATCCTTCTCCTGTGCATGTTTATAAAGAAAAAACGAAAAATCATATTGCATTCAATGTAATGCCGGGAATGCAGGTAGAAGAAACATTATTTATTAAGGAATATCGAATTTTGGAAGATGGGATAGAGGCAGTATTTGATAGAAAGTATTTTACATTAATGGCGAAAAGTCCAAATCATCTGATTTTTGTAACGGCTTTAGTCCATTTACAGAAAATGCTCTATGTTTACATGTGTCATAGGTTAAACATACCATACGATCCTCTTGCACCAGAGAAACTGAAGATATGGCCAACATCGTTAAACATAGAGATGCCTAAATTGATAACTAAAAAAACTGATATTACCCATAGAATTAAAATTAGTGATGTTGCTCAAACTGGACCCAGAAGTTACTATATTACAGCTACCTCAAATGTGGAAGGAACTGTAGAGATAAATGGTGAAGCAGCAGTATTTCTAATGTAGAGTTTAGATAAATCTACTAAGAAACTTATAGTACCACAAAGATAAGCGAAAAAGAAGGCTAACTCGATGAGTTAGCCTTCTTTGTTAAATTATTTAATTTCTATTTTATATGGTAAGATGAACTGAATTTCATCATTTTCAAGAATTGGAATTACATTTAGGATTGCTAATTGTTCTGCTAAATCTTTCGGTAATAATTCTGAAATCTCTGTTGTTAAACTTCCAATTTCCAAACCAGTAAAGTAATTTGGTTTATGTTTAGGATATTCTACAATCTCTACTTCTTTATCTGAAGGTATATTTAATTCAGCTTTTGCAGTTTCAATTGCATAGTGAAGTCCACCTAATTCATCAATCAAGTTAATATTTTTAGCACGATTCCCACTCCAAACTCTACCCATAGCAATATTATCAAGTTCATTAATGTCATTGAGTGCTTCTCGTCCATCAATTACTCGTTGCTTAAATTTAGTATATACGTCGTTTATCGAAGTTTGTATCTTTTCATACTCTTCCTCGTTTGTTAATCTGGAACTAGATTGAAAGTCGGAATGTTCGCCTTTTTTAAGACCTTCGGTGTTGATTCCAATTCTTTCCATCAATTGAGAGAAATTTAGTCGAATTCCAATAACTCCAATCGAACCAGTTATTGTGCCAGGATTTGCAATAATTTTATCAGATTGACAAGCAATGTAATACCCGCCAGATGCAGCTACATCAGACATTGAAGCGATAAACGGTTTTAGATTTATTGTGTCTTCTTTAGTAGTTTGTACAACCTCTCTCCACATCATGTCAGAAGCTAAAGCTGAACCACCACCACTATCAATTCTTAATACAATCGCATCAATACTCTTATCTTCCCGTGCTGATTTAATCGCTTCTCTAATAGTTTCATCGCCCATCTTAGTTGATCCAGACGGTCCTGGGTTGCTTTTCCCAGATATGATTCCACCTACTGCATAAATAACTGCAATTTTAGCTTTTTCTTTAGGAGCCCATTCAGTGATATATTGTTCACTTCTGTCAATATTATTATATTCAATAATTCTTACATTATTTTCATTAAACTCATTAATATATTTCTCGAATTGGTCTGGATACATTACACCATCAATCAGCCCAGCTTCTTTTGAACTTTCGACGGTAAAATACGGTCCATTATCAATAGCAATTTGTGCTTTATCTAGATCACCATCGTATCTTTCAGCAATCCCACTCAAGAAGATTGCATATAAGTCATCTAGTAAATCTCCATAATTCTCACGCATTTCATCTGACATATTTCTGTTTAGAAACGCGTCACCAGCAGTTTTGTAAGATTTACCATCATAGTTTACTCTAAATACTTCAGGTACTATGCTAAGTGTATCCAGTAAACCACGCAAGAATTGAACTTCCATGCTTAATCCTTTTAGATCAATACCGGTAAGATCAGCTGTGTAAATTTCATCAGCCATAGAAATAAGGAAGTAATCGGAATTTCCAATTCCGTGATCAGTATAAACGATTATTTTCTTTCCGGCTTCTTTGAATTTTACAAGAGCATTTCTCATTTCAATTCGTTTTGCAAAACCAGCTTGAACATAACCTAAATCTAAAATAATACCATCGACTGTTTCATCTTTTGTGAATTTATCTATATCATCTATCCACGCCTTAAGTTGCTTCCCTTTTTGAGTATTTCCAAGGAAAGGGATAATATTAATGTTGAAATTTATTTTTGAAGTTTTAGGTTTTTCTTCGATGAATAGTCCATCTAAATCCATTCTGATGTATTTTTCTGTATCTTTACTTTCGACTTTAAGAACTGAGTTTCTTTTTTGTTTATCGAATGTAATTCCATATCCGTTTGAGATGTTACTACCAATTTTTGATCCTGAAGAATAGATCCCACTTTTCCCAAAGTTGAATCCTAATGTTATATTTAGTTCTTCGATTTTTTCAGTAATATCAGGAAGTTTAGCACTGGCAGATAGAAATACACCATCGAAAATTTCAGTTTGAATTGTAGTAGAAATATTTTGTTCCCAATTATCATCAGCATCATTGGTGAATATATAATCTAAACCAAGTGTGAGTCTGTGTTTAAGAAATGGTCTAATAGCAATACCAGGACGATATTCTAACATATCAGTAAATGAATCATTGTATCTTGTAGTAAGACCTAAAGATAGATAGTTACTTGGACGATATAATATACCCAAATTCACTTTATTGTCTTTACTCCAATTAAACCCAAAATAGGCATTTCGAAAAATGCTACTCCCAAACCCAATGGTGAATTCTGACGGATTGAAAAGTTTATTACTTTGTTGATACATCATTGAATATGCAAAACCATCCCGACGATTCACTACATTGAGTTTAGAGTTATAAGTGAACTTGTTTTCATTATCAGGAGCTACAAAGAATCCCGATTGATAAATTCGATGAATTCCTAATCCAGCTGGATTAGTGGATAGCGCATCTATATTATCTGCGGTTGCAACAGAAGTGTTTCCCCAAACATCTTGGGCAAGTGTTACTGACACCAACAGATTTAACACTAATAGTAATTTGATAGTTTTCATTTGATTTCCTTTTTTATTTTATTGTCAATGAACTAAACTATAACAAAATTCGTGCCAAACAATTTTATGTTTTATCAACGAAGAGTTTGTTAAAAATAGCTGATATTTAAGTTGCAATTTAATATAAAAATGATATACTAATATGTTGTTTTGATATATTTAAAAAGTTCCAATATTGTTAAATTTATGGTAGCTAAACTTCAATAATATAGAATATAAAGGATAAAAATGGCAAAGAATATTATCGTACTTGGTGGTGGAATGGTTGGTTCAGCAATCGCTAGGGATTTACATGGAAATGGTTATTCAATAACCGTAGCAGATAGAGATATTAATTTGAAAAGTTGGTTCGAGAAATATAATATTGATTTCGTTCAACTTGATTTTTCTGATTTCGTTACAATATCCAAAACTATAAAAGAATATGATTTTGTTATTGGTGCTGTACCAGGGTTTTTAGGATTTAAAATTCTACAAACAGTTTTGGAATCCAAAAAAGATATTGTAGATATCTCTTTTATGCCGGAAGATCCAAGAGAATTAGATAACATTGCCCGTCAAAACGGAGTTACTGCAATTACCGATGCTGGTGTCGCTCCTGGATTATCCAATCTCATGTTTGGAAATGCACTGTCAGAATTTGATAAATTGGATTCCGCAAAGTGTTTTGTAGGAGGGCTACCACAAAATCCAAAACCTCCTTGGTGGTATAAGTCTGTGTTTTCTCCGATTGATGTTGTTGAAGAATATACTCGTCCAGCAAGACTTGTAGAAAACTGTCAAATTGTCACCAAACCTGCAATGACTGAGATTGAACCTGTTCATTTTGATAAAGTTGGAATTCTTGATGCATTTAACTCTGACGGATTGAGAACTCTACTCGATTTGCCAATTCCCAATATGGTTGAGAAAACAATGCGATTTCCTGGACATATTCAAAAAATAATTCAAATGAAAGATAGTGGATTATTTGGTGAAGATAGAATTAATGAGACTTCTGAATCACTAATTGAAGAGTGGAAACCAGAAATTGACGACTTTGATCAAACAATTATGCGTTTGGAATTTATGGGTATGAAAAATAATCAACAGTTAACTAAAACAATTGATCTTATAGATTACTACGATGAAATTAACGCAATTTCGTCAATGGCTAGAACAACAGGTTACACTTGCACTGCTGTTGCAGATTTGCTCCTTTCTGGAAATTTTAAGCAAACTGGTGTATTTGCAATGGAAACTTTAGGTTCAGATAGTAGAATGGTTAAACAAATATTAGACTATCTAGCTGAAAGAAAGGTAGTTTTGGAACAGTTGTAGTAATGAAACAAAAATATTAGAGGGGAATATAGGAGGAGTGGGTCAAATCACGAACTCTGAACTCCAAGTCCAATTCTGACCCATTTTCAGATTAGTTTTTTTCTTTCAGAAAATCAACATTAAATTTAAGGATGAAAATTGTTAAAATAATTCAATGGGATATGGGTCATCGTGTGATGAACCATCGTTCAGCATGCAAGGGTTTACACGGGCATCGCTACAAAGCAGAAATTTGTGTGGAAGGTGAAATTGTCACCAAATCCGGTGTTTCTGAAGAGGGAATGGTAATAGATTTTGGTGATGTAAAAAAGATTGCAATTGACTTTATTAACGACAAACTGGACCACGGATTTATGGTTTGGGATAAAGATTTAGAATTATTAGAATTTTTCAAATCAACAAAAGGACATAAACCGATTATCGTTCCATTTACTCCAACAGCAGAGAACATCGCACAGTTTATCTTTGAGACTCTCGAAAAAAAAATTGACGATAAATATAGTACTGGACTAAAACTCTGTTCTGTAAAACTTTGGGAAACTCCAACGAGTTATGCTTTATATGAGAATGAGTAGAAAGACAACAATCGAGAGTAAAAATGATGGAGCTTCTTAGTTGTATAGTTATGGATGGTTTGTGAATTTCTAATTGATTTAAATTCTCAATTGTAAAATTTCTTAACTATAAGCGTGAAAATAATCACTATTAACCTTCTCTGTGTTTTATCATTTGTGATTATAATTGATATTATTTCCCTCTTTTTAGTTTTTCTATTTCATCCCACATTTCAGATGGGATTTGCTCTAATCCGTTAAATTCACCAGCGCCGTAGAGCCATTCACCGCCATCAATTGTAACGACTTCTCCATTGAAGTATCCTGCATAATCCGAAATCAAGTACGAAGCCAAATTTGCTAACTCAGGATGTTCACCAAATCGCTTAAGCGGAATTCTCTGTTTTGGGTCTAGTTTCTTTGCAAGAACCTCGGGAAACAACCTTGACCAAGCTCCTTTAGTTGGAAAAGGTCCAGGGGCAATGGCATTTGAGCGGATTCCATATTTTCCCCATTCAGAAGCGAGGGAGCGAGTGAGAGATAATACTCCAGCTTTTGCAGTTGCAGATGGTACAACATAACCTGAACCAGTCCACGCATAAGTTGTAACAATATTCAAAATTGTTCCTGAAATTTGTTTATCTATCCAATACTTTCCAAACGCTAAAGTTGTATTGTAAGAACCTTTTAGCACTATATCAACAATGATATCAAATGCTTTATGTGATAATCTTTCAGTTGGACTAATAAAATTACCAGCTGCATTATTGACAAGTACATTTACTTCTCCAAACTTATCGATTCCTTTTTGTAATACAGTTTCAATTTCAGAATATTTCCTGACATCACATTGGATAGGTAAAACCGTTCCATTGGTTTCTACTTCTAATTCTCTCGCTGTTTGTTCTAAAATGTTCAATTTGCGACTGGCTATTATTAGATTTGCACCGAGTTCGAGAAATGATTTTCCCATGGACTTACCTAAGCCTGTTCCACCACCGGTTATGAGAATTGTTTTTCCTTTGAGTGAATTTTCTTTCAACATATTGAGATTAGACATATAAATTACTCCAAATAATTGTTGATAAACTAAATGGTTTAGCTTGATTGATGAAAGTAAAAAAGGGTAAACTTCGGTTCAAAATTTTAGTAAAATTTATATCTTTTATGCATAGGAGCTCAAATGGCACGAATTAAAAAATTGAAGAATATCAAAAAAGACATCAACGAAGTCCAAACAGATTTATTGGTTGTTGGCTCAACTAAAACTAAAAAGTTTAACAATCCTCTAAAATCTACTTTAGGATCAACTCTTAATAATGCAATAAAAGTTGAGAAATTCGCTGGTAAGTTTGGAAAATCAGTTTTGACTTATGGAAATGGCAAAATCAAAAGAATTGCGACTTATGGATTGGGTGAAAAGAAAAAATTTGATTCTCATACCGCACGAGATTTAGGTGCAAAAATCATCAAATTTGCTAATGCTCGTGAAGTAAAAAAAATTACTGTAGATTCAAATTCTATGGGATTAACTTCTGATGATAAACTTGGTTCCTTTGCTGAAGGTTTAGTTATGGGTTCTTATGAATTTCTTGATTACAAATCAGACAAAAAGGAAGTGGACAAATCATCCAACTCAGTTACGGAAATTGAATTCATCGGAGCAAAATCTTCAATTTTACAAAAGGCTTACATTCTTGCAGAAGCGGTTGCAATTGCGAGAGATGTATCCAACCATCCAGCAAATATTGCTACACCTACCTATTTAGCAGATGTGGTGAAAGAAATCTCCAAATCCAAAAACATGAAGACTCAAATATTCGATGTGAGTGAATTTGAGAAAATGGGAATGGGTGCATTTTATGGGGTGGCTCGTGGAGCAACAACTCCTGCTAAAATGATTATCGTCGAATATAAAGGTGGTAAAAAAGGCGATAAACCTTTCGCATTGGTTGGTAAAGGTCTAACATTTGATTCTGGCGGAATTTCCTTAAAACCAGGTGCTAATATGGACGAAATGAAATTTGATATGTGTGGAAGTGCAGTAGTGATTGGCGTATTGAAAGCCGTTGCAGAACTTCAACCGGCAATCAATATTGTTTTTGCGATTGGTTCAACCGAAAATATGCCAGATGGTGATGCTCAACGACCAGGCGATATTGTAACTGCATTTAATGGAAAAACTATCGAAATCTTAAATACTGATGCAGAAGGTCGTTTGGTGTTAGCAGATGTATTGGCTTATGTAACTGACAAATATAAACCAGTTGGAATGTTGGATTTTGCAACTCTTACAGGTGCAGTTTTAATTGCACTAGGAAATAGAGCATCAGGATTGATGGGTAATGATTCCAAGTTAATTAATGATGTTAAGACATCTTCTGATTCAACTGGGGAAAAAGTTTGGGAGCTTCCTCTTTGGGACGAATACTCGAAAGAGATAAAAGGTAAATATGCGGATTTGAAGAATATGGGAGAGGGTAGACTAGCAGGAACGATTGCTGCAGGTGCTTTTCTTAAAGAGTTTGTTGGTGATACTCCATGGTGTCATTTGGATATTGCCGGGACTGCTTGGGGACCGAAAGAACCTGCATATCAACCAAAAGTAGGTGCAACTGGTGTGGCTGTTCGTTTGGTTTATAATTTATTAGAAAGTCGTATTAAATAAAATTTGGTTGGTATTTAAAGTGTGGTTTAAATTTGCCCGCTTTTTTTGACAAAAACATCCTGTAATTAGGCGGCATAGCTCAGTTGGTTAGAGCATCGGAATCATAATCCGAGTGTCCGGGGTTCGAGTCCCTGTGCCGCCACGCTCTACATAGGACGGTAAACTATTAAATCTCTTATATTAAATTTCAAAAAAAGACCTATTGATATAAAGTTTAGCATTGCAAGATAGTAGAAATAATCAAATTTGCTCAGAATGTAAGGGTGCATTCAATTGTGATTTTAAAAAAGGAAAAACCCATTGTTGGTGTATGGATTATCCGACTACCCTTCCTCTTGAAAATAAACACATGTGTCTTTGCGAGGATTGTCTGAAGAAAAAAATTCAGGAAGAACCAATAGTTCGCGAATTAAAATCATCAGATAATGTATGGGCAGAATCACTTCTTACTAAACAATTTGGTTCATCTATGATTGTTTCAAAAGGCAGGAAACATGATTTATCTGATACTTTAGGATATATTTCTGAAATCAAAAAGAAAAAGGTAGGTTTACTTACATATAATCTTACAGAAAAATCATGTGAAATTATATCGCTGATTAGTTTAGTGGAGAATAAAGGAGTTGGATCGTTATTGGTCAGTTGTATGAAAGCAATTGCCAAAAAGAAAAATTGCGAACTCCTTATTGTAGTTACCACAAATGACAATCTAAAAGCCTTAAGGTTTTATCAAAAAAGGGGATTTCATATTATAGAGTTTCATAAAAATTCTATTATCCAATCAAGAAAACTAAAACCTGAAATTCCGTTTATAGGTATTGATAATATTCCAATCATGGATGAGATTGAATTAGGATTTTTGCTTAGATAATCTTGAACTTTTGTTTCCAAGAACCAATTTAAATATATTTTTTGTTAAAGTGTTGGCAGAAAACAGTAAAAGTATGTAATATTAAAAGCTATGCTTGATGTCAATTAAGCAAAAAATCAAACGCGGGGTGGAGCAGTCTGGTAGCTCGTCGGGCTCATAACCCGAAGGTCGTTGGT
>CAZSJY010000022.1:2096-29680 GCA_964607375.1 uncultured bacterium | reverse complement strand
TTTTCTTTTCTATATATATTTTTTTGTAATAAACTTTCAGGTGTAAACTATAGCTATGGATTTCTTAGATAAACTTACAATATCAGGTAAAAAAGTTCTACCTATAATCGAGGGTGGAAAGGGAATTGGTGTAAGCAATGGTGTAACTGCTGGTGCTTTTGCTGCAGCTGGTGCAGTTGGAACATTTTCAGGTGTATTCCCACAAGTTCTTGATGATAATGGTGATATTATTCCATTAATATTCAAGGGTAGGACTAGAAAAGAACGGTTTGAAGAAATCATTGATTACTGTATTAAAGGTTGCATTTCACAAGCCCGGATTGCAAGCGATATATCAAAAGGTAACGGCAGAATCCACATAAATATTCTATGGGGTATGGCTGGTGCGGAACGAATTTTACACGGAGTAATGGAATCTGCAAAAGATAAAATTCATGGGATCACCTGTGGAGCGGGAATGCCATACAAATTGGTTGATATCGCTGAAAAATATAGAACTTATTACTATCCAATTGTTTCATCAACGCGTGCATTTAGAGCATTGTGGATGAGATCATATAGTAAATTGTCTGACCTTCTTGGAGGAGTCGTTTATGAAGATCCCTGGAAAGCTGGTGGACACACTGGATTAACTCAAAAAGAAAATCCTGAAATTGAAGAAGACCCATTTCCAAGAGTTAGAGAAATTAGACAGTATATGAACAAAGTCGGTTTGGAAAATACTCCAATCATTATAGCTGGGGGAGTTTGGTATCTGAACAAATTTAAAGATTGGATGAATAATATAGAAATTGGACCTATTGCTTTTCAGTTTGGAACAAGACCAATGCTAACTCAGGAAAGCCCTATATCAACTCGATGGAAAGAAAAACTTTTATCATTAACTCGCAAAGATGTTACACTAAATAAGTTCAGTCCAACAGGATTTTATTCATCTGCGGTAAACAATGAGTTTTTAGTGGAATTGAAAGAGCGATCAGAAAGACAAATAGATTACAGGAATGAGCCTAATGCTGAGTTTGAGAAAGCAATTACACTAAAATCTGTAGGAAAATCAGTTTATGTTAGACCTGTTGATGCTAACAAGATTAATACTTGGAGCAAAATTGGATTTACAACTGGACTCAAAACTCCTGATTCTACTTTAGTATTTGTTTCACCAGAAAAAGCAAAGCAAATTCTAGACGACCAAAGAAATTGCAAAGGTTGTTTAGCTGGCTGTAAATTCAGCAGTTGGATGCAAAATCCTGAAAATAATTATTCTACTGGAGAAATTCCAGATCCAAGAAGTTATTGCATACAAGGAACTTTGCAGAACATTATTCAAGATGATAATATTGATAAACAACTGATGTTTTCAGGATCAAATGTATTCAATTTCTCCAAAGATCCTCTATTTTCTAAAGGTTATATACCCACAATAAAAGAAATGATTCACAAAATTATTAACGGAAAATAGACTTACCTGTAACAATTCTTATAAATCTTCATCTAACTTCTATAATGAACTGGTATTATGAATACAGATAAAGAAATTCTACAAATCTTCAAATTAAAAACTATAGCAATTGTTGGAATGTCTCCCAAACCTGAAAGATACTCACACAAAATCGGTAAGTACTTAATCGAACATGATTATGATGTTGTTCCTGTAAATCCTGGACATAATGAAATTTTAGGGACGCAATCATTCCCAACCTTAAAAGATATACCATTTTCTGTTGATATAGTTAATGTATTCCGGCGTTCAGAATTTTGTGAGATAATAGCAAGAGAATCGGTTGAAATTGGGGTGAAAGCACTCTGGCTTCAAGAAGGAATAGTAAACGACAATGCTATTAATATCGCTCAATCTTCAGAACTATTAACTGTTCAAGACAGATGTATCCTAAAGGAACATATTAGATTAATAGGCTGACAAACTACTTTCTACAACTGATATAAATTTGTACAAAAAAATAGGAGCGATTAATCGCCCCTATTTTTTTTAGATTTATATAATTTATTTTAATAACAACACTTTCTGTGTGTTTACAAATTCACCAGTTCGCATTTTTACAAAATATAATCCACTCGGCCTGTTACTTCCATTCCAAGTTATCTGGTGATACCCAGCTTCTAGGTGTACATTTACAAGCGTTTCTATTAGTTTACCGTGTAAATTAAAAATCTGTATAGATACATTGTGATGTGTTTCTGCCATTGGTATTGTAAATCCAATAGTTGTAGTAGGATTAAACGGATTTGGATAAACAGATTGTATTCCAAAATTTTCTGGTAACTCAAATATATTATTAGAAACATAATTTACTGGTTCATTGCTAATAAAATGTCCAGTCCTAAGTTCATTCCCTCTGAAAATACTCCAGTAGTTGTCAATACTTCCATTAACTTCTTTTACATCAACACACACCATATCAGTTGAAGTTCCTGCAAAAATCTCCAAGTCGCCGTCATTATCCCTATCAACAACTGTTGGTGCTCCAGCAAATGGAGTATTATAGTTTATAGGGAAATAATCAACGAAAGATCCATCTAAATTCATAGCTACTAAATCACCCAAACTTGTGCTTGTAACGACTTCTACTTCGCCATCAGCATCTAAGTCAGCAAAAACAGGAGATGAAATGATATCACCTCCGAGGTGGATTGGCCATCCATCCAAAGCTTCACCATTAGACAATACAGCATACAAATATTCGTCATCGGATCCGAAGAAAATTACAGGACCAATCCCTTCAATATCAACTACTCCGGGTGATACTTCTACATTTCCTCCAGTTTCTATAGAAAATCGTAGTGATCCATCAGCATTAATACCGTAGAAGCTATTGTCCCTTGATCCAACTAAGATAATTTTATCACTATTATTTTCTTCAGAGAGTTGTAATACAACTGGTGCGCATCGAATATCATCTCCCACTTCAAAAGGTTGACTCCAAATTTCTTCACCATTATCTGAGAGGAGATACAGATTTTTATCATTTGTTCCAAAGATAATATCCATTTTGTTATTTCCATCGAAATCTGCCAATGCAATACCTTTTTGTATTTTTTCATCAACTTCAACTGGGAAACCTTGCACATCGCTTCCATCAGGATTTATTGCAAACAGAAAGCCTGCCCCAGAATATCCACCAAAAATAATCTCCAAGTCTTCATCATCGTCAATGTTACCAAGAGCTGTAGTTCCCATGATCGATTGATGTGCATTATAATCAGCTTGTTCACTTCCATCTGAATTTAAAATGAAAAGATGCTGGTCCTTTGAACCAATAACAATCTCTAAATCTCCATCATTTTCTAGATCTGCAACTGCTGGAGACCCCCAAATGGTATCTTCTAAATCAAACGGAAAGCCTTCTAACTCATTTCCATCGATATCAACTACATGCAATAGTCCATTCCCATCACCAAATATCACTTCGTTAGAACCATCTCCATTTATATCTTTTACTACAGGAGATGACTTAATTTCTGCATCAAAGAACATTGGCCAATTTTGTTGATTTAAACTCACATCTATTGGATAATTGAAGTTTGCGATGTAAGTATAAGAATCTTCGTACAAGTCAATATAATCAGCTTCCAAAGTCAAATTCAGATCAAACTCCCCGAGTGTAATTTCAGAGTTAACCTCAAACTCAAATTCGATCAATACTTCATCATCAACATCCATCAAATCAGAAATATTTATTACTGAATTCTGAATAGTAACATTTTCATTTTCTGTAGAAAAAGTTCCAACTATATTATCAGCGCTGAGTAATAACGATTCATTTCTTACAGTAAAAGATAAATCAATTGTTTCACCAGGATTTACTACAAAATCACCATCTGTATCATTTAGAATACCATTAAGTTCGCTATTTAGAATTAGCATATTATCTAATGAAATGTCGGTCATGCTTGCTTGTAGTATTTGCTTATTACCTGAAAATGATTGCACTATAGCGACTGCTTTTAATGTTTCCATATCCCAATCCTGATTTATTGGAATGATTCCTTCATAAACCCCCGTTTCTCCAACTTCTGTTAATGAAAAAGGAATATCATCATATGCAACAACAGAGCAGAAATAATCGCTGTCTTGATATCGAGTTAAAATAAATTCTACTTTATTATTACTTGTTGTGATCGAGTTTGTTACTTGTATATTAGCTTGAATAATCAAATTTTGTCCACTAATGCTAGTAGTTTGAATTATAGATAAAGGACTATTATCATTAGCTACTTGATTATACTTTTGTACATATCTTTGGTAAACCTGGTTTACATTATCTCCTCCTCCAACATCTTGAAGATAACCTCCAAACTGTGCTGTTGGCAAAGCCGTTACACCATACAACTGTGATCTACTAATATAATTCGGACTTGCATATTGTGTATCTCCTTGCCACATAAGAGGAATAACATATAAATTCTCCTCATAAAGATCTTGTAAAGCCGCACGGGCTTGAGGGCAATATGGTCACCAAGCCTCGGTAAATACTTCACCAACAACTAAAATTTGTGTAGCATACATAAATGAGAATGAAAATATAACTCCTATTAATAATTTTTTAATTTTACTCACTTTCCCTCCGTTTTGTTGTTATTTTTTAAGTAATATAATACTCAAGTTTATTCGCTTATGATTCAATATTCCAAATTATTTTGTTTTCTTTTTATTCTATTGTAACTCCAACCATTGCTCATAAACATCATCCAATTTTCGTTGAAGATCCGTTTTCTCAGACATAATCTCTTGTAGTATTGAAAAATCATTAGAAATATCCTGTTTACTCATTTCTAAATCTTTATTAGTAATAAGTAATTCCAAATTTGTAATTTCATTTTCTAATTTCTTAATCTTCCTTTTGTGTTTATTTTCAAGACGGAGTTTAGCTTTTCTTTCTTCGTAATTTTCTTTTCGTTTACTTTTATCAGTATTTTGAACTTCATCTATTAGAACTTCGGATTTTACCTGATTTTTCTTCCAATGATAGTAATTGTAATTTCCTTCGTAAGTTTGAATATTTCCCGAATCAATTTCCACAACTTTATTGCAAATTTTATTTATGAACTGTCTATCATGGCTAATACAAATAATTGTTCCGATAAACTGAATTAGTGCAGTTATTAATACATCTTGAGATTTAATATCAAGATGATTTGTTGGTTCATCTAATAGTAATAAATTCCCTGGGTTAATAAGCATTTTGGCTAATGCTAACCTTGCTTTTTCACCTCCTGACAAAACCGATACTTTTTTGTCAATGTCAGTTCCGGAAAATTGAAATGAACCCAAAAATGAACGAAGTTGAGTGTGCCCAATTTCACTTGATAATCCTTCAACAGATTGATATACTGTAAAACCCGAATTTAGAGCTTCAAGTTGATGTTGTGCATAATAATTTACTTCAACATTATGCCCCAATATAACATCCCCTGAATTTGGTTTTACAACATTCCCTATCAATTTGATAAGAGTAGATTTCCCAGCACCATTAGGTCCAACCAAGGCTATTCTATCTCCTCTTTCAACTGTGAAATTCAAATTTTCATACACAATATTATTGTCATAAGATTTATTAACTTTACAAATATCTACAACTTTCAATCCACTTCTAATTGGTTGAGGAAAAGAAAAACTTATTGTTTTCTCATTTTTTGCAGGAACTTCAATTCTCTCGATTTTCTCTAATTGTTTGATTTTACTTTTAACTCGAGTAGCTAATGTGTTTTTGGCTTTGAAGCGTTCAATAAATCGTTCTGTTTGAGCAATTTGTTTTTCTTGGTTTTTAGATTGTCTGGTTAATGTATCATTACGAATTTCTTTTTCTTGATGGAATTGAGAATATGTTCCCTTAAATGTCCAAATGTCTTTTCTTGATATTTCAGCTATGTGAGTAACCAATCTATCCAAAAAATATCTGTCGTGACTAATAATTACAATAGAACCTCTGTAATTTAACAGAAAATTTTCAAGCCATATCAATGATTCAAGGTCAAGATGGTTAGTTGGTTCATCTAACAAAAGTAAATCTGGAGATAGTAACAACACTTTAGCTAATGCAACTCTCATTTTCCACCCGCCACTTAGCGTATCTACCATTTGATGAAATAATGATTCTTTGAAGCCCAAACCGCTCAATATCGTTTTTGCTCTGTTCTCAGATGAATATCCACCTGAATTTTCTAATTTTATCTGTAGATCACTTAATTCAGATAGTAATTTTGAGTTATTTGGTTCGTTAAGTAGATTTTTTGAAATCTCTTTAATCTTATTTTCAATTTTTGATATTTCTGGAAAAATAGAAAGTGTTTCAGAGAGTATTGATTTACCGGTCAAATTTTCAATCTCTTGATGTACAACACCAAATGATAAATTCTTCCTATGGATTACATTTCCTGCTTCTACTGACTCCTCACCCAAAATAATTCGGAATAATGTAGTTTTTCCAGACCCATTACTGCCTATTAAACCTAATCTCATATTCGGTTTGATATGTAGCGAAGCTTTAGAAAATATCTCTTGCTTACCAAACGATTTTGATATGGATTCTATCTTTAACATAGCGTAAAATTTAGTGAGTAATGTTAATTGGTTCTATGTTAAATATTTCAAATATTTCACTATATCGTGATTAAATTTCGCTATGAGTCTATTAACAAATATTCAATTTACATTAACTGAACGATTGATTTTCTACTATAATTTGTTATTGTTATTCTTCATAATTATATTTTTTCGTTCGCTTGACGACGCAGTTGTTTTAATCTCAATTCATATTGTTTTTGCTTTTTTATGGATTGTAATTTGTTTGATTAGGCAACAATTTCATAGTAAACCATCGCAATATTTCTTTTTTATCTCTCCAGTAATACTACTTTCTGTTTTCCACTATGAAACAGGATTGATAAATACTCTTCTTTTTGCAAATTATTTTGATCCATTTCTTTCGAATGCGGATAAAATCATTTTTGGGTGTTTACCCAATAGAGTCCTTCCTTTGGTAATTTCAAGCGGGTTTACAAATCAGTTTTTCCACTTAATTTATTTTACATATTATATTATTTTGTTTGCACCTGTGACATACATATACTTCAAAAAGAATAACCAAGACAGTCACAACAAATTATTGTTTTCAATTATTTTTAGTTCTTTAATCCACTATTTGTTTTTTATAATTTTCCCTGCAATTGGACCAACAGTTGACCGTAATACATTTGACTTATTCACGAATTCGGGTGGATTTGTATCCATTATGGATTTTCTATTTAGGGTTGGAGATTTAGATGGTGGAGCATTCCCATCATCTCATATTGGGGTTTCCGTTGTTATTTACCTAAGCTTAAGAGAAGAATATTCAAAATTTGCAAAAGTAATTTTGGTGGATATTATGCTTATTTCAATTTCTACAATATTCTGCTGTTATCATTATGGAGTAGATGTTATTGTAGGATTCTTTAGTGGAATTGTAACTTGGTATCTTTCAATAATACTATATAAAAAATCGAAAGAAATAACGAACCCCTAACCAACAGAGGTTCGTTATCCTGGTCTGTTAACAATAGGAGGAATAATCCTCTTTTATTCAGCCAAGTATTTCCATTCTATGGTAAATACTCCCGAATTTCCTTCATCATCATAATAATTTACAACTTCAAATGCTGGATATTTTCCATCATCTGAATTGACTATGTAAACATAGTCTAAACTATGAACTATGTGATTTTCATCAGTTTCATACCAAGCATCATCTAAAGTGGTGAAATTATCAGTAAACAATTCTTCTAAGGGTACATCAACAACATCTGATAATTCTACTGCTTCAACTCGAGCAACGGTGATATTATCATTTGATATCAAATATGGATCCCAAATAACAGGTGCCCCTGGTGCTGGAGACCAAGATTGTGCAGTAAATGCAATATCCCAAGTGGAAGTTCCTGTTGTATCTCCACTAATTGTTTCAAAACTAAAATAGTTCGTTAATCCCTCTGTTACATTTTCTGAAACAAATGTATTAACCTCATTATCGCTACTCACGGGATTATCTTCGCAACCAACAATTACAAAAATCCCAATAAATAATATTGTGATTAATCTCTTCATGTTCTATTCTCCTTTTTTATTATTAAATGAAAATCCTAAACTAAAATACCATTCTCTGCCTGGCATTGGACCCCAAATCTCATCATAAACATCAGTTAAATTGTTAATTCCCATTTTGATTTGAAGATACCTCCACACATCCAAGTTAACCGAACTATGAAGCAGTACATAATGGTCTAACCAATGATCAGTTGTACTATTACCAACTACACCTTCTTCTCCATAGTAACGCTCTCCAAAGTACTGACATCGAATGCTAAAATGATACTTTTCCATAAAAGAAATTTTCAATTTTGAATTTACTTTGTACTTGGATTTCAAGTTAATTGGACTTTCGTTATCAATATCCCAAGTATCCAAAAATGAAAATCCAACTGCCCACTCTATATCATCAGTCAAAAAATATGTTAAGTCCCAATCAACTCCTTGAGTTCTAGCTTTTCTGATATTAGATGTTTGCCAAAGCTCCAAATCTGTTTCTTCTTCTGATCCCATTGAAACATAATCAATTAAATTGGAAATTTCGTTATAGAAGAAATTTATCCTACCGTGATAAGAGTTTGTATGCCATCGCTCTAAATCCAAGTTTACACTTCTTGATGTTTCCGGCTGCAAATCAGTATTTCCAATAATACGATAACCAATATCAAAGACTGTGTAGTCTAAATACAATTCCTTGAACGAAGGAGCTCTAAATCCTTCACCATATGATAAACGAATTCTTGAAATCAATTCTGGTTTAAACATAAAGGATAATTTTGGTGAAAAATATGTACCAAAAACTGAGTGAATATCAGAACGATATCCAGACAAAATAATTACTTTTGGGAGAATATTCAACTCGTGCTGAATATAATAATATTTTAAACTTGAATTTTGAAAATTACCCAGCACCCTGTCAGAATCAATTTTTTGTGATTCATAACCAAATCCACCATTTAATTTAATATTTTCAGTATCTTTGTAAAATGAAAATGCAAATTTGTCTAATTCGTCAATTGTAGTATCGCTACTTTTTTTGAAACCGGAAGTTACAACGAATCGTTCGTAAAGATGATTGTAATTTGAGTGTTCTAATGTAGTCTTAAAATTAAAATCTATAATTTCAAATTCATGTTCCAAATAAGCTGATAAACGTTTATTTTCGGATAAATCTTCAAAGACTTCTAAATCTTTTATTTGCTGTTCCATCAAGTTGTTCAAATGGAACATAAAATTACCAATATTTCTCGTCATTTTGTGAATCTGAAATCCAATATTATATTTTTCATATTCACTTCCGTTTTCCCACAGGCTCTTTGAGTAGATTGTATTCCCTCCATAGAATTGTGAATTAACATACAATTTGGTGTTAAATCCAAATAATCCACCGAAGAGAGATAAGTCTCCAACCACTTTACCATAACTACCAATTCCAATGTTGTGTTTTACACCAAAGTTGGATGTTGGTTTTTGTGTGATGATATTGACTACACCACCCATTGCTTCACTTCCGTACAGTGCAGATGAAGCTCCTTTGACAATTTCAATTCTTTCTATTTGTTCTGTTGGAATCTGGCTAATATCAAGTTGACCATTTGTCCTGCCAATGAGTTTCATTCCATCTACCATCACCAAAATATGGTCTGAATCAAAACCAGAGAGTTCAACGCCATAACCAAACTGATTTTCTACTATCGCAAGTCCTGTAACTTCTGATAACACTTCGGATAAATTAACTGCCCCAGTTTCAGCTATATCATCCTTATTTACAACTTGAGTAGTAACAGGCACATCTTTTAAATAGCGTTCTGTTTTTGTTCCAGTAACTACAATTGTTGACATTTCAATCCGTTCTGGGCTTAAAAA
Organism: uncultured bacterium; assembly: GCA_964607375.1. Lineage (GTDB taxonomy): Bacteria > Fidelibacterota > Marinisomatia > SCGC-AAA003-L08 > JACNLC01 > JACNLC01. The sequence continues at coordinate 19,731 of CAZSJY010000022.1, read as the reverse complement.
CACCTTGACTGGTTCAGAAATTGGACATACAATTTTTTTTTCAATTTCTTTATACCCAATCCTAGAAAATATAAATGTGTGGTTTCCTGTTTTTAAATTATCAAACCGGAATGTTCCATCTTCGGCCGTGGCGGTACCAAACTGTGTGTCTTTTAAAACTATGTTCACTGCAGATAGAGGAGATTCTGTTTTTTTATCTGCTACTTTTCCGAAAATAGAATTTGTAACTGTTTTAGCTGAAACAACTTGGAGAATGATGGAAGCTGAAATTATGAGAATTGTTTTTCTGGTCACTATTGCTTTCGTCCAAGAAAGTTATCGAGCATTTCTTCAATTTGTTCATCAGTGATTTCTTCAGAATCTTTTCCCCAGAATACCATTCCATGAAAGACTCCACCTAACGCTTTTAATACGATACGAGGTTCCATTTGAGGAAATTGTTGTTGCTCAATTCCAGTGTGAATCAATTGTAGAAGAGTATTGTAAAGTTTCTGTTGATATTCTTTCCACTCCGGCTCGGATTCAACTTGCTTATCCAATGTTTGGGGAGCATAAAACAGAAATTCATATAATGGTCTATCTTGATTGACGAGTTCTGTAATTTTCTTAATAATTTTAATAAATTTCTTTCGAGGACTGTCCTCACCGATTATCAAATCTTCGATACTTTCCCAAATTATTCTCCAACCAAAGAGTAGAATTGAATTAAATATTTCTTCTTTTGATTTGAAATAGTAATAAAGTGTTGCTTTTCCAAAACCAGCATTTTGTGCGATTTCATCCATCGTAGCACCATCTAATCCCTTGGATTTAAACACTTCAATCGCACTTTTGAGGATTAGCTCCTTCCTAATCTTTCTTTCTTGTAATTTTCTATCACTTATTGTCATTTTTTATATTACTCACTCAAATGATTGTTTTATTATTCGACTCATTGGTCGAATATTATTACTAATCTTCCTTTATCTGCAACAAGTATTAATTATCTTTTATAAAAGATAACTTTCAATATAATTATAAACCACATTTCAGTTAAGTTTGAGAAAACTACTAATTTTAGTGTATTCAGTTGAAAATACTAAGAATAATTGTCGATAAATCTCTTGTTCTGCAGTAGTTATCTAAAATAAATTTCTGGGCTGATTTTACAGGTAAATATTCCACTTAAGTTTAAAAAGAGGTCACTAATGAATAATATGCTAGCAAACATACCACCTGCTGTAAATGAACCTATTAGGAGTTATACTCCTATGAGCTCAGAAAAAATATCATTGATCAAGAAGTTAGATGAACTAAAATCCCAAACTTTTGAAATCCCAATTATTATCGGTGGAAAAGAAATTAAAACCGGAAATACCGGAAAATGTGTTATTCCACATAATCATCAACACATATTAGCGACATATCACAAAGCAAGTAAAAAAGAAGTTAATATGGCAATTGAATCTGCACTTAAAGTTGCAGAGGGATGGGCTAGTATGCCTTGGCAATCTAGAGCTGCGATTTTTAAGAAAATGGCTAACCTTCTTGCAGGATCATGGCGTGACACTTTAAACGCCTCAACGATGTTAGGTCAAAGTAAGAATGCATTCCAGGCTGAAATTGATTCTGCTTGTGAATTGATAGACTTTTTCAATTTTAACGCAGAATACATGCAACAGATTTATGAAGAACAACCTCCCTATTCACCTGACGGAATGTGGAATATGGTTCAATACCGACCACTTGAAGGATTTGTGTTTGCAATAACTCCTTTCAATTTTACATCAATTGCAGGAAATCTACCAACATCAGCTGCGTTAATGGGAAATGTTGTGCTTTGGAAACCTGCATCTTCATCAGTTTATTCTGGATATTTTTTAATGAAAATGTTCCAAGAAGCTGGACTACCCGACGGAGTGATAAACTTCATCCCAGGTTCAGGCGGACAGGTTGGAAATCCTGTAATGGAAAGTAAACATTTAGCAGGTATCCACTTTACTGGTTCAACAGAAGTTTTTCAAGGAATGTGGAAAACAATAGGTGATAATATAGAAAAATACAAAACATATCCACGAATTGTTGGTGAAACCGGTGGTAAAGATTTTATTGTAGCACACAAATCATCCAATGTAGATGCTCTTGTAACTGCTATGGTTCGTGGTGCTTTCGAATATCAAGGTCAAAAATGTTCTGCAGCATCACGATGCTATATACCAAACACTCTTTGGGATGATGTTCAAACCAAATTTATCGAGCAAGTCCAAACCATCAAAATGGGTGATGTTGCAGATTTTACCAATTTTGTAAATGCTGTCATTGACGAAAATGCGTTTGATAGCATTACTTCATATATTGATTTTGCCAAACAATCAGATGAAGCTGAAATCATTACTGGTGGTAATTACGATAAATCTACAGGATATTTTATTGAACCAACGACAATTGTAACTACAAATCCACATTTCAAAACTATGGAGGAAGAAATTTTTGGTCCTGTATTGACAATCTATGTATATGAACAAAACTGGGAAGATGTGCTTAAATTAGTTGATTCTACATCTCCTTATGCCTTAACCGGTGCAGTATTCTCACAAAATCGTCAAGCAATTGATATTGCTAATAAGATACTAGTAAACTCTGCAGGTAACTACTATATTAACGATAAACCAACTGGAGCAGTTGTGGGACAGCAACCCTTCGGTGGAGGACGAGCATCCGGGACTAATGATAAAGCAGGTTCTCCAATGAATCTGTTACGATGGGTATCTCAAAGAACCATCAAAGAGACTTTTGTTCCTCCAGTAGATTATCGCTATCCTTTTATGGAAGAAGAATAGGACGGTTGTTAATTTTACAATTAATTTTATGAATTATCAGATAATATCATTCATATCTAGAGAAGATTTATAAAGTGAAGGAATGTATGAAAATTAACAATTTAATTTGGAATTTAAACAAAACATAAAATAACAAAAGAGGAAGTAAAATGACAAAGATAAAAACACTGATAATGGGAGCCGCTGGGCGTGACTTCCACAATTTTAACACTTTTTACAGAGATAATGAGCAATATGATGTGGTTGCTTTTACTGCAACACAAATTCCGGATATCGAAGGTCGTATATATCCGGCTGTTCTTGCTGGAAAATTGTATCCAAACGGAATCCCAATTCACGATGAATCTGAATTGTTGGATTTAATCAAAAAATATGATGTTGATGAAGTTGTATTTTCGTATTCTGACATTCCTCACGAAGGGGTAATGCATAAGGCAGCAATTGTGAATGCAGCTGGTCCGGATTTCAAAATGATGGGTATGAGACGAACCGCGGTTAAATCAACCAAACCAGTTATTGGAATTTGCGCAACAAGAACTGGATGTGGAAAAAGTCAAACTACTCGTAGGGTTGCTGAAATACTAAAAGATGCAGGCAAAAAAGTTGCTGCAATCCGTCATCCAATGCCATATGGAGATTTAGCAGAACAAGCAGTTCAACGATTTGCCGAGCTAGATGACCTTTCAAAACATAAATGCACAATTGAAGAAATGGAAGAATACGAGCCACATATTAATACCGGTACTATCGTTTACGCTGGAGTGGACTATGAAGCTATCGTGCGTGATGCTGAAAAAGAAGCGGATATTATTCTTTGGGACGGTGGAAACAATGATATGTCTTTCTATCAAACTGATTTGCTGATTGTTGTAGTTGACCCTCATCGTGTTGGTCACGAAGAAATGTATTATCCTGGTGAAACAAATTTGCGTTTGGCTGATGTTGTGGTAATCAACAAAATTGTAACAGCTGACCCTTATGATATTGATGAACTTCGTCAGAATATTCGACGCATTAATCCAGGTGCGATAGTTGTTGATGCAGCATCACCGATTTCTGTAGAAGATGAAAAAATTATCACTGGCAAAAAGGTATTGGTTGTTGAAGACGGACCTACCCTCACCCACGGCGAAATGAAGTATGGTGCAGGTGTAGTAGCTGCAGAGAAATTCGGTGCAGCAGAACTTGTTGACCCTCGCCCATATGCAGTAGGTAAACTCAATGAAACATTTGAACATTATCCTGAAATCGGAACTTTGCTTCCAGCTATGGGTTATGGTGATGAACAGATGAAAGACCTAGAGACAACTATCAATAATGTTGAATGTGATGCTGTTGTTATCGGAACTCCGATTGATTTACGACGAATTGCAAACATCAAAAAACCATCTGTTCGAGTTCAATACAATCTGCAAGAAATCGGTAAACCAGATTTAGAAGATGTGTTAGAAGATTACATCAAATAAAAAACAGTAAATTGTGAAATGAGTAGCAAATATTTGCTACTCATTTTTATTTAAGATGAATCAAAATCAAACCAATAAAACCGTAATCATCGCTTTGGGTGGAAATGCAATTTCACCAAAGGGCGAAGCTGGAACAATAAAACAACAATTTGCCCATACCCGTGAAAGTCTAAAATCTGTTATGCACTTTGTTCGGTTAGGATATAACATTTGTATCACACATGGCAACGGACCTCAAGTTGGTGCTGAAATGTTTAGAAATGAGTTATCAGCTGGTAAAATTCCACCCCTTCCATTAGGTGTTTTGGTTGCAAATACTCAAGGTGCTATTGGATATATGATTCAGCAGTCTTTACAAAACGCACTTTACAAAGTTGATTCATCTCGCGAAGTGGTTTCGTTTATTTCTCAAATGAAAGTAGATCGAAACGATCCTGCTATTGATGACCCTTCTAAATTTGTCGGAAGACAATATTCAAAAGAAATCGCTAAAGAATTATCAGAGAAATACAATTGGAAATTAAAAGAACAAGAAAAAAATGAGTGGAGACGAGTTGTCCCATCTCCAAATCCCCTTTATATTTTTAATGGTAACTCCATAAAACACTTGGTTGATTTTGGAACAATAGTCATTGCGGGTGGTGGTGGTGGAATTCCTGCATACAATGAAGAAGACGGGACACTTGAAGGTTTGGATGGTGTAATAGACAAAGATATGTCTGCAGCACTCCTTGGACGGGTAATTAAAGCTCAAGAAATGTTCATTATTACCGATGTTGATAATATTTTTGTTAATTTCAAAAAAACCAATCAGAAACCAATTAGTACAGCGACTGTATCAGAAATTCAGGAATTATTGAATGAGGGACAATTCCAAAGAGGAACAATGGCACCCAAAATTCGTTCAGCATTGTATTTCCTTAAACATCACGGAGAGAAAGTAGTTATAACATCCATTTCTAAAATTGAAGAAGCCATCATAGAAAATGCAGGTTCTATAATTAGAAGAGATAATTAAAACAGAACATACTCTACAAAAGGGAAGGAAAAATGAAAATTCACGAATTTCAAGGTAAACAAATCTTAAAGGAATACGGGATTCCTATCCAGGATGGATATGTCATTGAAAATATCCAGGATGCTGAACAAACTATTAAAAAAGTTCAAGATGAATTTGATTCATCAGCTGTTATTGTAAAAGCTCAAATTCACGCAGGTGGGAGAGGTAAAGGTGGTGGAGTAAAATACTCTCCCGATTTTGATTCAGCAATGGCAAATGCAGAAAATATCTTAGGAATGAATCTCGTTACGCATCAAACTGGACCTGAAGGTAAAGAAGTGCAGAAAGTGTATATCACTCAAGCTTTAGACATTGAAAAAGAATATTATGTTGCAATCACTCTCGACCGATCAACTGGAATGGATGTTTTTATGGTTTCGACAGAAGGTGGTGTGGAAATTGAAAAAGTTGCAGAAGAAACTCCAGAGAAAATTGTAAAGGAATGGATTGACCCACTTATTGGAATCAAATCCTTCCAAGCTAGAAAATTGGCTTTCGGATTGGAGTTAACCGGTCGTGCTTTCAAAGATGCTGTGAAGTTATTTATTCAGATTTACAATTGTTACTCTGAAACTGATGCTTCTCTTGTAGAGATAAATCCTTTAGTTTTAACTGAACAAGGCAATGTTGTTGCATTAGATGCCAAGTTCAATTTTGATGACAATGCTATTTTTAGACAGAAAAATATCGAACAAATGCGTGATTTATCTGAAGAAGACTCTACCGAAATTGAAGCTGGCAAATATAATCTGAATTATATCAAACTCGATGGAAATGTTGGTTGTATGGTGAACGGTGCAGGATTGGCGATGGCGACGATGGATATCATCAAACTATTTGGAGGTGATCCTGCAAATTTCTTGGATGTCGGTGGAACTGCAAGTGCAGAAACAGTAAAAAATGGATTTCGAATTATTTTATCTGACGAAAATGTAAAAGCAGTTTTGATCAATATTTTTGGTGGAATTGTCCGTTGTGACAGGGTTGCAAATGGCGTGGTACAAGCAGTAAAAGACCTTCACCTCTCAGTCCCTGTTGTTGTTCGATTAGCTGGTACTAATGCTGAAGATGCAAAGAAAATTCTAGCACACTCTGGTGTTTCGATTATTCCAGCAGATAGTATGAAGGATGCTGCTGAAAAGGTGGTTAAAGCATCTAGAGGGGAGATTTCGTAATGTCAATTTTAGTAGATAAAAATTCAAAAGTTGTGGTTCAAGGAATTACCGGCACTGAAGGAACATTTCATGCAACTCAAATGCTGAAATATGGAACAAACATCGTTGCAGGAGTTACTCCAGGAAAAGGTGGACAAACAGCACTAGGTGGATATGTTCCAGTATTCAATTCTGTGGAAGAATCAAAAATTGAAAAGGACGCGAATGTTTCTATAATTTTCGTACCTCCTGCTTTTGCAGGCGAAGCGATTATAGAAGCGGCTTATGCAGGTATCGAATTGGTAGTTTGTGTTTCTGAAGGCGTTCCTGTTCACGATATGGTGAAAGTGAAACGAATTATCGATGAAAAAGGAACTCGATTAATCGGACCAAATTGTCCAGGGATTATCACTCCCGGTGAATGCAAACTTGGAATTATGCCGGGTTTTATTCATAAACCATTTGGTAGTGTAGGTGTAATCTCTCGCTCTGGAACATTAACTTACGAAGCAGTTCACCAGTTAACAGAATTAGGAATTGGACAAACAACTTGTGTTGGAATTGGGGGTGACCCAATCATCGGGACCACATTTATCGATTTGTTAAAATTATTCAAAACTGATTCTGAAACAAAAGGTATTGTGCTAATCGGAGAGATAGGTGGAAGTTCTGAAGAAGAGGCAGCTCAGTGGATAGTTGATAATAATTTTGACAAACCAGTTGTAGCGTTTATTGCAGGGCAAACAGCTCCTCCTGGGCGTAGAATGGGACACGCTGGAGCTATCATTTCTGGTGGTAAAGGAACAGCTTTAGATAAAATGAAAGCACTTCAATCAGCAGGGATTCAAGTTTGTGAAAGTCCAGCTGATATTGGACTCACAATGAAAAAAGCAATACAGCAATGATTATTGATTTATTAGATTTTATAGAGAAAAATGGTAAATGATAATTTGTAAATTATGAATTACTAACTACTAATAAAGAGGATTAAATTAAATGACAAATAGAACTTTTGCAATCATAAAACCGGATGCAACTCGCAACAAATATACCGGTTTAATCTATGATAGAATTCTCAAAGCGGATTTCAAAATACTTTCAGCAAAACTTTTTAAAATGACAAAGAAACAGGCTGAGGGTTTTTACGAGATTCATAGAGGTAAGCCATTCTTTGAAGAATTAACAAATTTTATGTCATCTGATATTTGTATGGTATTAGCCCTCGAAAAAGAAAATGCGGTTTCAGCTTGGAGAGAAACTATCGGCGCTACAAATCCTGATGACGCTGATGTTGGGACTATCCGTAAGGATTTTGCCACTAGTCTTGGTGAAAATGCAGTTCATGGTTCAGATTCAGACGAAAATGCACAAAAAGAGATTGCCTTTTTCTTCACAGAGAGTGAACTTATAGCCAATCTTTAGGGGGCAATTATGTATAATTTGAAGGTTTTTTGGATTTTTATCACAACACTTCTGTTAATTATTGGTGGTTGCTCTTCCCAGCCAGAACGGGAAATAATTACTTTGGGAAAAACTGTAAAAATTCAATACACTGGAATATCTGAACCAAATCTTAGTTATCGATGGAGTTATCAGAATATCCCAATAAATAGCACACCAAAATTGTTAATTGATAATAACAAAGCTCTTTTTACCCCGGATATCATTGGTGATTATGATATTTCTCTTTCTATTTGCAATGAATCTGACGATGAGATTACATCAGAGTTATATTATTTTTCAGTGACTGAAGATACAGTTACTAAAAAGAAAACAGAAATACTTCAAACACCAGAAGTTGCTGAAATACCTATTAATGAAATTACAAAACAAGAAGAAGAAACCACAAAAAAATTGATAAGAAGGGAAAAACCAAAACAAAGTGGTCCAAAATTAGATATCCCAGCAATCGTAGGGAAATTTACAATACAAGTTGCGTCACGACCATCATTGGAAGAAGCCCGTTCTGAGCAATTATCGTTGATAGATGCAGGTTATGATGCATACCTTCAACGCATATTTATCAAAGAGAAAGATGAAGTTTGGTGGAGAGTGAGAGTTGGTGCATTTTCTGATTATTACATCGCTGAAGCTGTTCACAAACAGTTACTTGAAATATGCGGGAAATATATTTGGATAGATTTTGTAAGAAAAGAGCAAAAATGATAAATTTGGTTTCTAAGAGAAGAATTTGAATGACTATTCTAATCTTGTTTCATAAACGATAATATCTCTAAATTTAATGTCTGTATTTTAATATAGATATTTTAGAATTTAACTTTAAACAGAATTAATAAGGAAGAACATCAATGGCAGTACCAAAGAAAAAGATATCAAAAACTCGTGGAAGAAAGCGTCGCACTCATTGGAAAGCTTCTGCTCCACAAGTTGGTGTTTGTCCTCAATGCAATCAACCAAAGCAACCACATCGTGCTTGCCCTGAATGTGGATATTATAAAGGACGACCTGTAGTTATTGCTAAAGGAGCATAACTCCTCTTTTATGAAAATTGCATTAGATGCCATGGGTGGTGACCATGCTCCCCATTCAACTGTTCAAGGTGCGTTTGAATATGTAAAGGAGTACGGAAGCGATTCTGCTGAAATTCTTCTTTTGGGGCATCAGGACAGATTAGAAAGACTTGTAAAACAATATAATGATCCTTTCAATAAGATTTCCATTGTTCACGCTCCTCAAGTTGTAGAAACAGATGAAACACCATCAAAAATTTTCAAAACTAAACCTGAATCATCCTTAGTTAAAGCTGTACAATTAGTAAAAGATGGTAATGCTGATGCTGTAGTTAGTAGTGGAAACACGGGAGCTTTGATGGTTTCTGCCCTTTTTCTCCTTGGGAAAATCAAAGGAATTAGAAGACCTACTTTAGCTCCATTTATTCCTACTAAAACAGGTGGTTTTATCTTGTGTGATGCTGGTGCAAACACTGATGTAAAACCTCACAATCTTGTTCAATTTGCGATTATGGCACAGGCATATATCGAACATCTTGAAGGATGGAAAAATCCTTCTGTAGCTTTGTTAAATATTGGCTCAGAAGAAACTAAGGGTAATGAACTTACTCGTTTTACATTTCCATTAATGAAAGCACATGTTTCAAACTTTATTGGAAACATGGAAGCAAGGTATGTATTAGATGGCAAAGCTGATGTTGTTGTTTGTGATGGTTTCACAGGTAACATCCTCCTCAAAACTATTGAGGGAGTCTTAAGTCATATGATGGGCTGGTTTCAAGAAAGTATTAAATCCCATCCTATCTGCCGTATATCTGCCCCTCTCTTGGCACCAGCAATCAAAGATCTAAAAAACACTATGGATTATGAAGAGCACGGAGCTACTCCTTTCTTGGGAGTAAATGGTATAGCAATGAAATGTCATGGTTCTTCTACATTTAGAGGTATAAAGAGTTCATTAATAGCAGCAAAAAAAGCATCTGATGAAAACTTAATTACAGACATTGCTAAAAGAATTTCTGAACATTTAGATATTATTGAAAATCACTCGAATTACGATGAAACAAAATAACTCAAAATTGCTAGCCAATATTACAGCTTTGGGAATGTATGTTCCTGATAGAATTCTATCTAATGCTGATATTGAGAAAATGGTTGATACAAATGATCAGTGGATTCAAGAAAGAACCGGAATTAAAGAACGACGAATTACAGCGGATGGACAAGCTACCGTTGATATGGCATCAAGAGCAGCTGAAGAAGTTTTGAAAATGTGTAATATTTCAGCTGATGAAATTGATGTAATCATTCTCGCAACAGTTACTCCAGATATGATGTTTCCGTGTTCAGCTTCGCAGGTTCAGGATAAAATTGGTGCTTCTAATGCTTGGGGCTTTGATCTTTCAGCTGGATGCTCAGGATTTTTGTTTGCTTTGCAAACTGGTGCGCAATTTATTGAATCTGGAACCCACCAAAAGGTTTTGGTTATTGGAGCAGATACAATGAGTTCGATTGTCGACTACTCCGACAGAAATACTTGTGTTTTATTTGGAGATGGCGCTGGAGCTGTATTATTAGAACCATCAGAAGAATTCGGATTAATCGATTCAATAATGAAGTTAGATGGTAGTGGTGGAAGATATCTTAAAATGCCTGCAGGTGGGAGTCTAAACCCACCATCTCACGAGACAATTGACAACAAAATGCATTATATCTATCAGGATGGCAAAACTGTTTTTAAATTTGCTGTAAAAGGAATGGCTGATATTTCTTTTGAAGTTGCTCAAAAGAACAACCTAAATGGAGATGACATCAAGTTATTTATTCCACATCAAGCAAACCAGAGAATAATTGATGCAGCTGCTAGAAGATTGAAATTAAAAAATGAGCAGGTTTTAAGTAATATTGATAGATATGCAAACACTACTGCAGCAACTATTCCAATTGGTATGGTAGAAGCAACGAAAAACGGGCGTTTAAAAAAGGGTGATAACTTAATCATTTCTGCATTCGGTACTGGATTCACTTGGGGAGCTACTTACATTAAATGGGGATTGACCTATAATGAATAAAGTATTTCTCTTTCCAGGACAGGGGTCTCAATATGTTGGCATGGGTAAAGAACTGTTTGCAGAAACTGAGGTAGCAAAGCAACTTTACAAAATTGCTTCTGATATTTTAGGATTCGACTTGGCTGCCATTTCCTTTAATGGACCAGAAGATAAACTGAAACAAACTCAGTTTACTCAACCTGCTATTTTTGTTCATAGTGTTGTTGTATTTGAATTGTTAAAGGAAAACAATCTAATTCCAAAAGCAGTTGCTGGTCACAGTTTAGGAGAATTTTCTGCATTAGTTTCCGCAGATGTTCTAACTTTTGAAGATGGTTTAAAAATTGTAAAAGTCCGTAGTTCAGAAATGGCAAAAGCAGGTGAAGTACAACCAGGTGGAATGGCAGCTATACTGGGTGCTGATGAAGAACAAATCAAAGAAATTTGTAATCAGGGCGGAATTGTGGTTCCAGCTAACATCAATGCACCTGGTCAAGTTGTAATTTCTGGAGAGGTGGAAGCAGTGAATTCAGCTGTAGTAACTGCAAAATCACTTGGAATTCGAAAAGCTATTCCATTGAATGTTTCTGGAGCATTTCATTCTCCTTTAATGATACCTGCAAGAAAACCACTATCAACAATCTTAGATTCTGTAGCGTTTAAAAATACGGATATACCTGTTTATCAAAATGCAAGTGCAAAACCAGAAACAAATGCAAATTCTATTAAAGAAAATGTATTAAAACAATTAGAAAATCCTGTTCTCTGGTCCGATATAATTTTAAATATGTTAGCAAATGGATTTGGTGAGTTTATTGAAGTTGGACCAGGAAAAGTTCTATCTGGTCTAAATCGTAGAATTAAGAGAGATATAAGTTCTACTCCGATTGGAACTATTGAACAAATACAAAATTATATTTCATAAATTTGGAGAAATGTTGAATAACTTAGAAAATAAAATTGCGATAATTACAGGCTCAGCAAGAGGTATTGGATTTTCTATTGCTGAAACTTTTGCAAATCACGGAGCAACTGTTATCATTATTGATTTGTTTCAAGATGCTGTTGAAGAAGCTGTAACCAATTTGAAAGCAAAAGGTAAATCAGTTTTCGGGTATGCTTCAGATGTAACAAACGCAAGTGAAATTGACTCAATATTTAAAGGCATCAACACAAAATTTGGTAGAATTGATATTTTAATCAATAACGCAGGTATCACAAAAGATGGTCTTATAATGAAAATGAAAGAATCCGATTGGGATGCTGTGTTAAATGTTAACCTAAAAGGTACTTTTACATGTACCCAAAAAGTTAGCAGATATATGTTGAGGCAACGAGAAGGAGTAATTCTTAATATTGCATCAGTTATTGGAATTATGGGCAATGCTGGTCAATCAAACTATGCTGCATCAAAGGGAGGTGTAATAGCTTTCACTAAATCATCAGCTAAAGAATTTGCATCTAGAAATATTCGTGTTAATGCTATTGCTCCAGGATTTATAGAAACTGAAATGACTGCGAAATTACCAGAAGATGTAATTGAAAAGTATAAAACAGTTATTCCTTTAAACAAACTTGGTAGTACAAAGGATGTAGCAAATCTGTTGTTATTTTTAGCTTCAGAACAGGCATCCTACATCACCGGTCAAACTATAAATGTTGACGGTGGAATGATAATGTAATCACAATAAAGAAACGGAGAAATAAATGTCACAATACTTCGATAAAGTTAAAGAGATAATCATCGATAAACTTGGTGTGGAAGAAAGCAAAATCACAGTGGAAGCAAAATTCATTGATGATCTTGGTGCTGATTCACTTGATACTGTTGAACTAATTATGCAGTTTGAAGAAGAGTTCAATATTGAAATTCCAGACGAAGATGCTGAAAAACTTACTACAGTACAAGAAGCTATCGATTATATTGACTCAAAATTAGCGTAGTTTTTTACTATGACAAATAGACGAGTTGTTGTTACGGGGATGGGTGTTCTATCCCCTATTGGTAATTCTATTCCAGAATTCCTTGACAGTCTAAAAACTGGACGAAATGGCATAGGAGAAAATACTCTTTTTGATACAACTGAATTCTCTGTTAAACTTGCTGGTTTAATCAAGAATTTAGATTTTGCAAACCATTTCGACCGTAAAGAACTGAACATAATTGATAGATTTACAGCTTTTGCAATTATTGCTGCTAATGAAGCAATTGAAACATCAGGGATTAATGATGATTCCCTAGACAAAAATAAAATTGGTGTCATCATCGGGTCAGGAATTGGTGGAATTAATACTCTAATTGAACAACAAGCTAGGCTGTTAAAAAGCCCAAGGCGTGTCAGTCCGTATTTTGTACCATCAATGATATCTGATATTGCCGCTGGGCATGTTTCAATTAAGCACGGATTTAAGGGTCCAAATTACTGTGTGGTTTCGGCTTGTGCTACAGCTTCTCATTCCATTGGAGATGCCTTCAGGTTGATCAAATATGGTGATGCCGATGCAATAGTTACAGGTGGCTCTGATGCATCAATCGTACCTGTTTCACTTGCTGGTTTTTCAAATATGCGTGCTCTTACTAAAAATACTGACCCTAATTCTGCCAGCCGTCCATTTGATGCGGGTAGAGACGGATTTGTTATGGGTGAAGGTGCAGGAATTGTTGTTTTAGAAGAACTTGAACATGCATTAGCAAGAGGTTCAAACATCATTGGTGAACTGGTTGGATATGGTGCAACTGGTGATGCATATCACCTAACAGCCCCATCTCAAGATGGTGAAGGTGCAGTTAGAGCTATGAATCGTGCTATAGAAGATGCTGGAGCAAAACCTGAAGATGTAGATTATATCAATGCACACGGTACATCTACTCCATTCAACGATAAAACTGAAACTATTGCAATCAAAACTACATTTGGGGAACACGCTCGCAATCTGTTAGTTTCATCAACAAAATCAATGACTGGGCATTTGTTAGGAGCGGCTGGTGGGATTGAAGCAATCGCTTCTCTCTTGGGTATCCAACATTCGTTTGCACCTCCGACAATTAACTATACAACTCCTGATCCTGAATGTGATTTGAATTATGTACCAAATAATGCAATTGATGCAGAATTGAATTACGCGATGTCAAACACCTTCGGATTTGGTGGACATAATGCTGTGTTGTTGTTTAAAAAATACTAGTTTTGAAACTTTTTTCAATTTTCCGGAGACGGAGATTAGATAACAAATTATCTTTTCTTCGTCCTCTGGAATCTTTTCTTAAATATAGCTTCAAAGATCCAACCTTACTTCAAACTGCAATAACTCATCGTTCACTAATGCCTGAATCACAACAAAATTACGAGCGATTGGAATTTCTTGGGGATGCTGTACTTGATCATGTAATTTCTGAATGGTTATATAAAATATATCCTAAAGCTGATGAAGGTTTTCTTACTAAAACTCGTTCTAAATTAGTCAATAAAGTATTCCTCGCCAACTTGAGTTTGAGATACAATTTACTTAATTTCATCCAAGTTCAGCAAGGAGTAGATGTATCCCAAAAAAGAGTTGCACGAAACTTAGCAAGTGATATTTTTGAATCAATTATTGGAGCTATGTACATTGATGGTGGCATTGAACCAGTTACAAAATTCATAACTATAACTGTAATCAAACATTCTAAAGATGCAAAACTTGAAACAAATTTCAAGGGAATGTTGATCGAATTCTGCCATCAAAACCAATATTCTGGCCCGGTTTTTGAAACTCGTTCATACGCAGGACCTGAACACGATAAAGTTTTTACAGTTGAAGTTATTGTAAATGAAAATCTTTATTTTAAAGGAACAGGAAGAAGCAAACGATCAGCTGAGCAAAATGCAGCTAAATCTGCTTTGGACACTTTACAGTAGTATTCTACGAAAATATACTACAAAATCTAGCAAATACAACTAACTCATTAATTGACTACCACCTACAAATTAGGTTTCTACTTTTACCAGATTTAACCATCAAGTTGTTTAATTCTATCTCGTAATTTTGCTGCTGTTTCGTAATTTTCTTCATCGATGGCATGTTCCATTGATATCTTTAGTTTAACTAATATTTCAGTTAATGAAAAATTACTACTATCAACATCATCTGGGACTTTATAGTGTATATCATCTGCCATATTTTCTAAACTTGCATTTTGTAGAATAGCTTCAGAGACAAAAATCGGGACATTTGCTCGTAGTGAGAGAGAAATTGCATCACTAGGACGAGAATCAAATTGTAATTCATCATTGTAACTACTCTGAATGATTATCTCAGCATAGAATGTACCTTCTCGGATAATAGTAATAGAAACTCGTTTAATTTTACCACCAACAGCTTCTAAAGTATCAATCATTAAATCGTGTGTTAGAGGTCTTTTAAGTTTTCTTCCTTCGAGGGTTACTGCTATTGAATGAGCTTCTAGTTCTCCGACAATTATAGGTAAATGCCGATTTCCGTTTTGTTCTTTCAGTAGAACAACATATCCTTTGTTCGTCGGATGATAAGAAATACTCATCACATCCACTGGAATCATTTCATTTGCATCGATTCTATTCATTCATCTTCCGCTTTAAATCTTGAATTCGCATTACCGGAGTTGGATCTATCTTGTTTTGTAAAGCCAAATAATAGCTAATCCAATCTGTGAAATGGATAAGCTTGAGGAATCTTGTAACTCGAGATTTGCCTTTAGTTTCTATTATTATTTGTTGTTTTGGAATATCTCTTAGTATGTCTTTTGATATATTCATTCTTTTTAATGATCGAATATGATCATCTTCATCTTTTAACCATATAATTGAAATATTCTCAAGGAAATCTGGATATTGATTCCAACCTTCAATTTCGTTATGATTTTGTTCGGGAATATGATGATGAAACGCCAAAACTTTAGAGTTTTCCTCCAACTGACATCTAAATCGATAAGCAATTACCCAAGTCATATCTTCACTACCGTAAATGACTGGTATTGAGTTGGATATCTTATCTGCATATTCAATAGCTGGATTATCTTCATTTTCTGAAGTGAATTTACTAGAATATTTTGAAAGGAGCTCAACTGAATTCGATAGTTCATTTACAAGTTTATCTTCAATAAAATTGAGTTTATTCAATACCATTAGAATTGAGGAAAATGAAAATCCCAATGCTGCTCGAGGTTGAAATCCTGTTGGAATCTTAAAAACATCTAAATTATTTTTATTAGCTAATTCTGTTATTTCTCCTCCTGTAGATATCACAAGAACTTTAGCATTAACTGATATACACTGATGGAATGCAGACAGTGTTTCTTCTGTATTCCCTGAATACGAAGAAGCCAAAACCAATGTAGATTTATTCACCCATTTAGGAATATTGTAAGATCTATTTACTAGGATAGGAATACTACAAGAGTTTTGTGAGATTACTTTTGCACAATCTCCACCTATAGCAGAACCCCCCATCCCTAAAATCAAAATGTTATTTATTCCAGAATATGAATGTTGAGGATTCCAATCTTCCATCATATCTAGGATTTGTTTAATTTGAGTTGGGAAACTCAATATTGCATCGTGCATATTTGATTTGTCATAAAGAGCTTTGAGGTTTTGAGTATCCGTTTTCATTAGTGGTTCCTATTCATTATCAAGTTACTGAAATATATAAGTTTACTAGAATCAAAGGATATTTTCGTAAGGCAATCATTTGCTTGATTAATTGTATCATCAATAAATTTATTTGCACCATCTTTTATACCTGTTTCTAACATAATTTTTCTTATTCTCAAAATACCCTCTGAGAAATCAGTCTTTGCAATTTCAATTGCTTTTTGAATTTCGTTAGGGCAATCCGACATTGTTTTTATCATCAAATAAGTTTTTTTACCAAGTATAATATCGCTTTCCAAACTTTTACCCATACTCTGTGAATCGGAAAATATCTCTAGAACATCATCTTGTACTTGAAATGCTCTTCCAAGTAAGCGAGCAAAATTTCTTAACGCAATTTGAGTTTTTTTGTCAACATCAGAAACCAAAGCTCCAAGTTCTGCTGATAGTCCTAATAGATAACCAGTTTTCAAATCAATCATTTTAATATACTGATCGATAGTTACAGAATTATCAGATTCAAATTCTTTATCCAATGCTTGACCTTCACACACTGCTAATAGACCCTCTACAAAAACAGCCATCGCTTCTAATGAATTTGGATTCATCTTTTGAAGCATTTTAAGTGCAAGTGACAACATAGCATCTCCGGTGAGAATTGCTACACCAACATCCCATTTATTGTGCACAGTTGGTTGGCAATGGCGAGTATCGTCTTCATCCATAATATCATCATGAACCAGTGTAAAATTATGTAGAATTTCAACTGATAATGCAGCAGGAAGTGCAGACTCTTCATCAGTACCAAAAATTTTAGCTGTAAGCAAGGTTAGAATAGGTCTAAGCCTTTTACCTCCACCTTTCAAAACATAGTTGATTGGTTTTGTAAGCGACTTTGGTCCAGATGTATAAATATCAGATAAATTGTCATTAATCAAATCTCGATATTTATTAATTCTATCATTATCCATTTAACTCAATCTCCCCAAATTCTGATAATTT
>CAZSJY010000022.1:0-1996 GCA_964607375.1 uncultured bacterium | reverse complement strand
ATCATATCTTCCAAAGCTTGTGAACATTTAACATCAAATACAACTTCGTCACCTTCGGATATTATCTCCGGTAGAAACAACGCCATTAAATTATCAGAACGAATAATCCCACCTTTTTCATCAACCGCAACTACTCGATCAGCATCACCATCAAATGCAACACCAAAATCATAATTACCAGCTTTAATTTCCTTAACCAATTCTTCAAGGTTTTTATCTTCAGTAGGATCTGGATGATGGTTTGGGAATGTTCCATCTACATCACAAAATAGTTTTTTGAATGAAATCCCCAATTTCTCAAATACTTCGGGCGCAGAAATACACGCTGCAGCATTTCCGCAATCCATTACAATGTTAAGCGGTCTATCCATAGATATTTTGCTTTCAAGCATTTTCTGATAAGGAGTTAGGATATCTTGTTTTGTATAAGTTCCATTACCAATCTCAAAATCTTGATTCTCAATTAAATTCAATAACTTCTGAATATTTTCATCATAAAATGCCTGCTTCTTATAAGATAGTTTAAACCCATTAAACTCAGGAGGATTATGGCTTCCTGTAATCTGGACAGCACCATCTATATCAAGGTGAAACATACTAAAATAGTTCGCTGGAGTTGGAATTATACCAATATCAACTACATTAATTCCTGTCTCAAGTATTCCTTGAGATAACAACTCTTTAAGTCTTGGTGTTGTGTCTCTTACATCCCCACTTAATGCTATTATGCTTCCACCATCTCTGCGGATAAAAGTTCCAAATGCTCTACCTAAATCAAGTACAACATCATCGGTGAAATCGGTTTTTACTACTCCGCGTATATCATATTTTCTAAAAATGTATGGATTCATTTATTATTATTTCTTTCTCTTTTTGAAACTTTAAATTGGAATTTTGTAATTTAGATTGAAATCTTTCAACGCTACAATACTCCATTTCTTCTTTTTCCCCTCACCTTAATCCCTACCAGCAGGCTGGCTCTCCCTAATGAGAGGAAATATACTTTGCTATCTACTTGCCACTGTTCCTGCATTCTGTGTCTGATTCCGGATTCCTCTTCTCCACTTCACCACTCTCCTTTACTCCAACACATATCCTAATTCAGCCAGTTCATTTGCTCCTGTTACTACAGGCATATTGGCAGGAATGTTTTTGAATTTCGCCACTGCAAGAACTGCCATCAATAATGCTTCTTTGCTGTCGGGGTTAACATCCGTATTGAAGCCTTCTACTACCTCGAGATTCAAAAGTTTATTCAACCTTTGCATCAATATCTGATGATAAACTCCTCCTCCATTCACAATTAACTGTGAATTCAACGGACAAAAGTTAAGGAAGTTTTGTATGTTAACTGAAATGCTTTTCGCTGTGAATTCAACCATCGTTCTTATAATATCTTCAGGAGATTGTTCTGGATAATCTGAAACCACCTGTTTCACTAATTCTCTACCGAATACATCACGCCCAGTGGATTTTGGTGGTATTTTCTTGATAAATGGATGATTCAGCAACTTTTCTAACAAATCCTTTATCACAGCTCCAATTGATGATAAACAGCCATTTTCGTCTAAATTCATATTCCAAAACAACTTTGCACATTCATCAATCAATGCCATACCAGGGCCGGTATCAAATCCATAAACATCTTCTCTGCGACCAGATTTTGGAATTTTAGTTAAATTTGCAATTCCACCAATGTTCAAGGTTATGGTATCTTTTAGAGTGTTCTTATATAACAACCAATCCAAAAATGGAACTAATGGTGCTCCATTACCTCCTACATTAATATCTGCTGTTCTAAAATCATAAACAACTGGAACATTTAGTAATTGCGATATATACCTTGGATTTCCAATTTGAGTGGAAGAAACTCCATCTGTATGGGCAATGGTTTGACCATGAGAACCTACAATATCAATTTTTCTTCCATCGAGAAATTTACAACTTATCTCCGAGAACAGCTTTCCTAGTGTATCATCGGCAATTGAAATCTCAT
>CAZSJY010000021.1:0-30541 GCA_964607375.1 uncultured bacterium | reverse complement strand
CAACTTACCTAAAGTTGAGCCATTACATTACAATTTAGTAATTGTGTTACTTTCTTTCTGTATCCTGTTTTGCAACCCTCGACTTAGGTCTCCTTTTCTCCTGCTCCCTATTCAAAATAATCCCAGCGAATTTCTTTCGTAAAGTATTGAACTGTAAAAGATTCAGAAATTGGAACTGTTACTTTAAAAGTTGCGACATCTCCGGGCTCCATCGAACAATCAGAAACAACTCCAGATATATAAACTCTTTGTGAGCCATCGACAAATGATGAATCTGTTCCGACAAGTTCGGTATCTTCTGCCCATAATTTGTAAATCACACGCACAAAATCAGCTCGTTTTTGACCATCATTTATCACAATACCTTTATAAATTCGTTGGTCGGCATAAATTTCTTCTATTGCTTCGCCTTCAAAAATTACATCGGCAACTGGTGTAGCAATATCTTGGATATCAGTAATTTCACCTTTTTCTATGGTTAATTGTCCAATTTGAGTTTGGACGATAAGTCTTTCAGTATTCTCGTGTATAATTGCTCCTTGAACAATTGTCCCGTTTTTCAAAGTAATTTCGTGTTTGAGTTGAGGAATTTTGATGAGTTTCAAAATATCTGTATTAATTTGTGGAGCACTCAAACGAGATTCATATTCTATCACTCGAGCTCTTAATTCAGCAATTTCATCTTCCACATCTTCAACTTTTTTCTGAAGCGGATAAAATTGTGCCTCAGCAGATTCTGATTTTTCTGTTAAAGTTGAATTGTCATTGTCCTGAAATATATCATCTTGTTGAGAAACAGCCGTTTTTTGTGTGTTATCAACAGAATCTTCAGGTGATGGTTTGTCTTTTTTCCCAAAACAGTTTAATCCAGCGAAAGCAATTAAAATCACTATAATTGAAATTTTTCTCATTTTCCGATAACTCCATTATTTGATTGAGTTTTCTGTATAGCAATAAACGATGCCATACGCAATTTATATTTGTATTCTTCAAGTTTGTTTAAGTCATTCACCATTTGTAAAATATCATCGTAAAAGATATAATTCTCCGGATTTTCTAACATTTCAACTAAATCATCCAAAGAAGCAGAATCTCCAAATTTCGATAGATTTCGGATTGCCTTTAACCGAAGCGATTTTGGAAATTCATCTGATTTTGCAATTTCCAAGAGTGCTGGTTTTAATGTAGGATGTTCAAATTGCTCCATCGCTAATAATAGTGTGTTTAGTAATTTGAAATACTCATTTTTGCCAGACTGATAAGACTCTACTAACGCAAGAATTAGTCGCTCTTCACTGATATCACCCATTGCATTATATGCAAAATCTTTAAGATTGATATTCGATTTCGGGTCGCCCAAAACATTGAGGAAAAAATTCACAACTTCAGGAGCATCCTTTTTTCCTAAAATCTCAATTGCTTGATTTCGGATTGCAATATCTATATCTTGATTATTGGAAATTTCAATTAGTACTGGAATTACTCTTTCAT
This sequence comes from uncultured bacterium, assembly GCA_964607375.1. Lineage (GTDB taxonomy): Bacteria > Fidelibacterota > Marinisomatia > SCGC-AAA003-L08 > JACNLC01 > JACNLC01. The sequence goes on along the minus strand of CAZSJY010000021.1, from coordinate 29,050 downwards.
CTTCCATCGCTCCGAGAGTTTGAGTTAACAATTTATCCATTCGTGCGTGATTTGATCTGCTGACCTCATACAAATCGATGAGTGTCATAATTTCATCTTCACTTCCAATTTCACCAATCGCATTGATAACAGATTCTCGGATTGTCAGTATCTTTTGTTCTGATGTTTTAAGACCGATAATCAGAGATTCTACAGATTCAGAAGAATCGTACTTTGCCAATAGATCAACTGCTTTGGTCATCAATTCCAACTCGAGAAGACTGGTAGTAGAAACGGATTCACGAATAGCTTCTAGTGATAATGGATGCTTGGTTTCAGAAATTGCATCCAACGCGGAAATCCTAACATCAAATGGTTGACTTGTATCTCGATAAACATCAATCAAAACAGACAAAGATTTTACTTTACCTTTTTCGTAATAAGTTAATCTGTGCTTTTCAACTTCTTCAAGTGAAAATGTCCTTTGCTGAGTAGCACACCCAAAGAACAGAATTAAAAATAAAATCGAAAAAATAAGTGTTTTTGTATTCATAGCTTTTTGACTCTCTTTTTACAAATTGTTAAATCAAACCGTTTTCTTGACTGTAATTTAATAAAATTATTGATGTAGAGTTTACAATAAAATTCTAAGTTCTATATTTGATAGAATTTAATCCTTTAGATTTTCTTGATGCCATCCGTTTTGGTCGAATTTTGTAACGGTGAAATGCTTCAGCCAATCACCCAAGTGGATGAGTTGATTTGTTCCTTTTTTAATGATTCCTATTTGGTGGTAATGTCCCATTAAAACGGTTTGATATCCTTCACTCCATTTTTTTTCTGCAAATTGTTCAAGTTCATCTAACATCTCTGTTTGATTATTGAATTTTCGGTTAGCTTCATCACTAGTTTTGGAAACAGCATTTGCTAAAGCACAGCCCCAACGAGTAGGTAATAATTTGAACAAAAATATACTGATTTTACTACGAATAACTTTTTTCATCAATCGATATCCAATATCACTTTTCAGTAATCCATCACCGTGTGTTATCAGAATTTTCTGATTTCCTATTTCAAACTCAAAGTCATCTTTATGGACAGTTGCTCCGAATTTATTATTGAAAAAACCAAAATCCCAGTAATCATGGTTACCTACGACATAGTGTATTTCAATTCCTTTTTGGTTGAGTAATTCTAGATTTTCGAAAATGTTTGTATAGATTTTTGGTGGAGAATAAAAATAATCAAACCAAAAATCAAAAAAATCACCTCCAATGATGAGAACCCCACCAGTCTGTTTAATTATATCAAGATAGTCGAATAATTTCTGTTGTCGAAATTTTTCTTCGGAAGTTTCCTTCATTCTGAAGTGGCAATCAGATACAAAATAGATTGGAAGTTTCATCACCACAAAAATTACGACGATAAACTAAAATTTCTAAAGAACTTTTGGAGATATTTGATTTGTTACTTTTCTCTAAAAACATAATACTATAATTCTTTAACTTTCAGTTGAGAACTTTTGGAAGATTCAGGTATTAACAAATTATGAAAGTTATAAAATTCATACTTATTTTTCTCATTTTATCACTCTTGTTCGGGCAGTTCGGACAGAATATCGTCCAATACGACAATTTCGAATGGAAATATTTACAATCAAAACATTTTGATATTTACTATTATGAAAATGGATTATCTCATGCCGAATTTACAGCAGTTGAAGCTGAAAGAGCTTACGACAAAATTTCTTCACGATTAAATTGGGTTTTGAAAAATCGAGTGTCAATTATTGTTTACAATTCTCACAACGATTTCCAGCAAACCAATGTGGTAGATTCGTATATGGTTGAAGGAATTGGTGGTGTTACGGAAATGTTCAAAAATCGTGTGGTAATCCCATTTGATGGTTCCAATAAAGAATTTAAGCACGTTATTCACCACGAGTTGGTTCACGCATTCATTACAGATTGTGTTTATGGTGGAAACCTTCAAAGTGTGGTTACAAGACAAGTTAAATTTGCTATACCAATGTGGATGAATGAGGGTTTGGCTGAATATCTCGCATCCACATGGGATACTAACTCTGATATGTGGATAAGAGACCTTGCAATTAATGGTGGAGAATTACCCCCAATCGAATTTCTGTCAGGTTATATGGCTTATCGCGGTGGGCAATCAGTTTGGAAATTTGTTGCTGAAAAATGGGGTGAGGAATCGATTGCTGAAATATTCTATCAAATAAAACGAACCAAAAATGTTAGAAAAGGTATAAAAATAGCTCTCGGTATTGATTTGAAAGAATTATCTGAACAATGGCATAAATATCTAAAAATAGAATATTGGACTGATGTTTCATCTCGAAGTAGCTTGAAAGATATTGCTCGTCAAATAACTGACCACGAGAAACTCAAAAACTCTTACAATATTGCACCAGCAATTTCTCCCGATGGTAGTAAAATTGCTATTTTTTCAAACAAATCCGGGAGTATGGCATTATACCTAATTTCTGTTAATGATGGGAAATTTATCCGAAAAATAATTCAAGGTGAACGAACTGCAGAATTTGAAGAACTTCATATTTTGAAGCCGGGAATCTCGTGGTCACCCAATGGAAATCAAATTACTTTTGCTGGAAAATCAGGTAAATCCGATGTTCTATTTGTTGTAGATGTAACAACTGGAAAACATCAGAAATACAGATTTGAAATGGAAGGAATTTTTCGTCCTGCGTGGAATCCAATCCATAATGAAATTGCTTTTATCGGAAATGACGGAGTAACAAGCGACATCTATTTATTTGATTTAGAAACTGAATCTTTAACAAACCTAACAAACGATTGGTTTACCGATGACCAAATTTCGTGGTCACCAAATGGCGAAACTCTGTTGTTTATTTCTGACAGAAATGATATAACACAACAACAATTTCCGGAAGATATTTATACACACAACATTGAACAAACCGACATTTATAAAATAAATCGAAACTCAAAAATAATTACTCGTTTTACAGATACTCCATATAACGAAACCTATCCAATTCTTTCACAAGATGAACAAACGATTGTATATATTTCTGATGAATCGGGGATTCAAAATATCTATGTAAAAAATGATTCAATTACTACACCGATCACAAATGTTTTAACGGGAATTACACAATTAACTTGGAGCATTGACAATTCTGTCCTTCTGTTTTCCGGGATGGAAAATAGTGGATATGATATTTATTTACTTTCAAATCCGTTAGATAAAATTTCAGATACACTTTCTGTTCAACTAGCAAAATGGAAAGGTCAACAGAAACCAACTCAGTTAGTTATTCAAGATGATTTTAGTAGAGATGGGAGTTCCGATATCTCTTACGAAAATTATATTTTTTCAGATTTCACTCAAACAACAGCTGATACACTCGAAAAACAGGTTGAATTGACAGATGATTCAATTCAAGATAGCTCAGGGAACTACATATCTCACAAATATAAAACCAAATTCTCACTGGATTTAATTCAGGGTTATTTTTATTATAGCACGATGTATAATCCAGAAGCGATGGCATTTTTTATGTTCAGTGATATGCTGGGAGACCACAAAATTTATTTGGCAACGGAAATGCAGATTTCACTGAAAAATTCCAATTACTATTTTCTATACCGCTATTTACCCAATAAGGTTGACTATAATTTCCAAATTTATCATAATGCGGATATTTATCCATATTCTTACGATGAAGCAATTAGATTGCGACAATTGGGATTTGGAATATACACATCTTATCCTTTATCTCGCTTTCAGCGATTTGAGTCAGGTATAGATTATCGTTATGTAGAACAAGCAGAACTACGAGATGTTGATAATAATCCTTTGGAAGTTACAATCGAAGATTCGATTATTGATTATTTAAATGTTACAATTCCATCCGTTGGATATGTTTGGGATAACACACTGTGGTCACAGACTTACCCTGTAAGTGGCTCGCGGTTGTTTCTGAAATATGAATTCTGTCCAAAACTTTTTGATAGCAGTCTGGAATTTCAAACAGTTACATTTGATATCAGAAAATATTTTAATGCAGGTAATGGGATTAGTTTTGCTACACGACTATTTGGAGGAACTAGTTGGGGTTCGAATTCTGAAAAATTCCGTTTGGGGGGCTTGCCATGGGTTATGTCTTCAGAAACAGATTATTATGGTTCTATACCAGATTACGATAATTTACTACAAGAAATATTTTTTACTAAATACGTGATGCCTGTTCGTGGAGTACAAGTAAATGAACGGTTTGGACAAAATGCACTTTTGTTAAATACTGAAATTCGATTTCCATTTTTAATATACTATTTCCCTACGATAAAATATATCGGTCAAATTAGTGCTGTAATATTCTCCGATTTTGGATTAGCTTGGGATGGTCAATTTCCCGAATTTTGGGAAGGTGAAAGTTGGAACTCAAATCCACAAGATTTTGTATGGACTTACGGATTTGGACCGCGTTTCATCTTTTTGGGAATGCCTTGGAAGCTCGATTATGCGTGGGAATTTCACCCAAATAGAAAAACTGATCGAATGTGGTATTTATCAATTGGTCTTGATTTTTAGTTAAACCACTAAGAGTACTAAGAACACGAAGGAAGTTTGAAGTGTTAAATTTAAATACTCGAGTTTAAATGAATTTATCAAATTAAATGACAAACTCATAAATGAGTATAGAGAGGGATATGACATTAAACGAAGAAAGGAAGGTTACGAAGTAGCTAGATTGTTGAATTTTAATTTAGCTTTTTGCTATTTGTGTCCTTAGTGGTAAGAAAATATGAAATCAAAAACTAAAACTGTATTTTTGTGTAATGATTGTGGTGACGACTTCGCTAAATGGGCTGGGAAATGTCCATCTTGTGGCGCGTGGGGAACTCTATCAGAAATGTCCATCACACAATCTCCACGTTCAAGTGGAACTACTGCTGAACCTCGCAAACCATTATCTCTTAACGAAATTTTAAACGACCAACCTAACCATCTCATTAACACTGGAATTAATGAAATTAATGATGTTCTCGGAGGAGGACTCACATCATCGTCAATCGTTTTGTTAAGCGGTGAACCAGGAATTGGGAAATCTACGCTTGCATTTCAATTGACCAAAGAAATTCAATCAACTCTCTATATCTCTGCGGAAGAAAGTGAAGCTCAAATTGCAAATAGAGCAAAACGGTTGGGAATAACTTCTGAAAAACTCAATATATCAAGCGAAAATAGGTGGGAGTCCATCAGCAAATTACTTGAAATACACAAACCTGAATTGCTGATTCTTGATTCCATCCAAACTATTTTCACAATTGCATTAGAGGGTCTCCCAGGTTCATTGAATCAAGTTCGAGAATGTGGTTCACAAATCCTCAATTTCTGTAAACCAAGAGGAATCACTACCGTTTTAATTGGTCATATCACCAAAGATGGTAAAATAGCTGGACCGAAAATGTTAGAGCATATGGTAGATGTTGTGCTGAATTTAGAGGGCGACAATCGAATGGATTTTAGGATTTTACGATGCACTAAAAACAGATTTGGAGCTACACACAATACTGGAATTTTTGAGATGGAGGAAAAGGGACTTATTCCTATTGAAAATCCAAGTCAAATGTTTCTTGCAGAACGCTCAGTTCAAACTTCTGGATCAGTAGTTGTTCCTGTAATGGAAGGTAATCGCCCGATTTTGATTGAAGTTCAAGGACTGGTCTCTCCTGCTACTTATGGCAATCCGCAAAGAAATGCAACAGGATTTGATATGCGACGCATGGCAATGTTATTAGCAATTTTAGATAAACGACTTGGATATCAACTCGGAACGAAAGATGTTTTTGTAAATATAGTTGGTGGACTTAAGCTTACAGAACCTGCAATCGATTTAGCAGTTGTACTTGCAATTGCATCATCATACAAAGATATTCCCATTGATGAGAAAACCATTGCAGTTGGTGAAATTGGCTTATCTGGAGAAGTGAGAGGTGTCCAACATCTTGATAGACGAATAAAAGAAGCCGAGAGAATGGGTTTTGAGAAATTCATTTGTCCAGCATCTAGTTTGAAAAATTTTAACAAAAACACTAAAATGAAAATGATTGGTGTTTCCAGTATGTATGAAACCATTGAAAAATCTCTATAAATGAAATCAATTTTCGATCTGCAAAAAACAAATCTCACAACTTCTGCGAGAGCAGGTATCATTCAAACTGGGCATGGAAAAATTGAAACACCTTTTTTTATGCCTGTAGGAACTTACGGTGCTGTAAAAACTCAATCTACTGAAGAAATTAAAGATTTACCCAGCAAAATTCTGCTGGGGAACACTTACCATCTCTATCTTCGACCGGGAATTGAAATTCTCCAAAAGGCTGGTGGGCTTCACGGATTTATGAATTGGGATGGTGCAATCCTAACAGATTCAGGTGGATTTCAAATTTTCAGTTTAGAGGGATTTCGTAAAATTAACAATGAAGGAGTTACTTTCCAATCTCACCTTGATGGTTCAAAACATCATTTTACTCCAGAGAGAATTGTTGATATTCAACGAATAATTGGTTCAGATTTTATGATGATGCTAGATGTTTGTCCACCGGGAGATGCTGACACAAAAGTCTGGATGGACGCACTTAAGCAAACTACTGCTTGGGCTGAACGCGGAATGAAACATTATCGAAATACCGAGCCAATTTATGGTTATCATCAAGTTTTGTTACCAATAGTGCAAGGAGGAACTCATAGGGATATGCGGAAACAATCTGCATGTGAACTTGTTGAGCTAGATGCAGAAGCTTATGCTATAGGTGGGCTTGCCGTCGGTGAACCAAAACCTGATATGCTGGATACCGTTCAATTAATGGACGAGTGTTTACCAAAAGATAAACCTCGATATCTGATGGGAGTTGGAACTCCAGCAGACCTAGTTCGCAATGTGGCTCGTGGAGTTGATATGTTCGATTGCGTAATGCCAACACGAAACGCTCGAAACGGTCAACTGTTTACAGCACAAGGTAAAATCAACATCCGTAATGCAAAATTCAAAAATGACTTCACCTGTATAGATGATTCTGGGATTTCTTCGATGTCGCAGACTTATACAAAATCGTATCTGCATCATTTATTTAAAACAGAGGAAATTCTTGGTTACCGAATTGCTACTCAGCAGAATTTGCGATTTTACATTTGGTTGATGAATCAAATGAGAGAAACAATATTGAATGAAACATTTGAAACTTGGGCAAATGATTTCTTGTTAGGATATGAAGGAGAAAAGCTTTGACGGATGTTGTTGTGAGAGTCATCGATTGTCATATTGTATTTTTGGGAAATGGAGAACCCGATTTTCTGTTGCTAAAACAAGCAGATAATATCATTTATCCAGGAATTTGGCAATGTGTAACTGGGAAAATTGAACCCAAGGAGAAACCGTATCAAACTGCAATTAGAGAAATAGAAGAAGAAACCAATCTCCTTCCAAAAACAATGTGGACCATTGATCAAGTCAATCACTACTATGAAGCCAAATTCGATAGAATGAACTTAATTCCGATTTTCGGTGCAGAAGTTGATAGTATAACAATCTCACTTTCCGATGAACACAAAGATTATAAATGGTGTTCAATCAATGAAGCCACAGAGTTACTGTTATGGAAACAGCAAAAAACCGGATTGCAAGAATTTCATGATATGCTAACCAATAAAACTGATAAACTGAAACTAACGGAGATTAAGTTGTGATGAAAACTAAATTGTTTTTACTTTTTGTATTATTAATTTGGAATTGCGGAACAACAAAGTTTTCGTTAACACCAGAGATAACTGTAAACGAGTTGCGTGAGCATATCGGTTTTTTGGCATCAGATTCTTTGAAAGGCAGAAAGCCTGGAACTCCCGAAAGCAAAATTGCTGCAGAATATATCACCAATCACATCCAAAATTACGGATTCGAACCTGTTGGAGATAACGGATACCAATATTTTGAAGTGGTTACTTCAGTTGAATTAGGACTCCACAACTCTCTACAGTTTTCGGATTTTAATGGAGTTGTCGAAACTGATTTTATTCCATTGGGATTTACTGCAAATTCTTCGGTAACTGCTCCAATTATTTTTGCTGGATATGGATTTAATATTAATGAAGATTCACTAATTTGGAATGATTACTCAAACATAGATGTAAAAGGTAAATGGGTTATCATTCTACGAGGTGACCCGGAATTGGATAACTCCGAAAGTATGTTTATTCCATCATCATCCGAACGAAATAAAGCAATGATTGCTACAGATTTTGGAGCTTCAGGCGTTCTATTTGTTTCTGGTATTAAATTGGATGAACAAGATGAACTGTTACCTCTAATTTACGACCAAGTTCCTTCATCAGCAGAAATTCCTGTAATCCATATTACTAGAAAAGTTGCTAACCAATTATTGAAAAATTCAGCCATTACAATTACTGAATTAGAATCTTCTTTAAATGAAAACCGCAAACCTATATCGTTTGATATAAACAATTCTCTCACTGCCAATACTGATGTGCAACTTACCCCGGTTACTACTCAAAATATCGTAGCAGTATTACCCGGGTCCGACCCAATTCTCAAGAATGAGTTTATACTTTTGGGCGCACATTATGACCATTTAGGATTTGGTGGTCCAAGTACCAGCTCAAGAGCACCAGAGCTTCACGAAATTCACAATGGAGCAGATGATAATGCTTCCGGTGTTGCGGCAATAATCGAATTAGCTGAAAAATTATCAGTCAATAGACAAAACATCAAACGGAGTATTTTATTTATATCTTTTGGTGCAGAAGAAATGGGACTTCTTGGATCAAAATATTTTACTAAAAATCCGTTAATAGACTTGGAACAAATCAAGTTAGTTTTCAATTTGGATATGGTAGGAAGGCTCAAAACTGATTCAAAAGAACTCATTATTGGCGGTACAGGAACCGCATCAGAAATGGAAGAATTATTGAATACTCATTCTTCAGGGGATTACTTTACCACAAAATTTTCGTCAGGTGGTTATGGGCCATCAGATCATGCATCATTTTATTTGAAAGATATACCAGTTTTATTTTTCTTTACTGGAGTTCATGATGAATATCATACTCCTTCGGATGATATTGATATAATAAATTTCGATGGAGAAAAACACATTGCTGATTTTGTTTACGATTTGATTGTTGATGTTGCCAATAGAGAAACAAATTTGACATTCCAAGAATCAGGTCCAAAAGGTAATTCTGGAGGACGCAAAAACTATAAAGTGAAATTGGGAGTTGTCCCGGATTTTACATTTTCTGGGAATGGATTTGGGATTGATGATATTGTTGAAAATGGACCTGCACACATTGGAGGAATGCAAAAGGGAGATGTAATCATTTCAATTGAAGATAAATCGGTGAATAATATTTACGATTATATGAACCGAATGTCAGATTTCAAGGTTGGGCAAAGAATTAGTGTGGAAGTTCTACGGAATAATAAGAAAATTATTTTAATTGTTGATTTATAAAATATCAACATATCTGGAAAATTATTCGTTTACAACCTCCATTTAAAATCAATAACAGGAAGAACTTTCCATTGAGATCCGAATGGATATTCACCGTACACAAATTTGTAACCACCTACAATTTGGAATCGGTTAGATTTTTGCCATTCTATCATTGCTTTGTGTTCAAAGAAAAACTGTTTATCCTCATCTGATTCAGGCAACAGAATAACATCAGCATCAATCAAAATATCTAAATTCTTTGAATAAGAATATCGTACATCACCACCCGAGTTAATTGAGTACTGATTGTAAAATACAGCTAACCTTGGATATACAATTGGTAACTCGATGAGTGTTCGGATATCAGGTTCATCTCCAATAGCGAAGTTCATGCCCATTTTTCCAGTAACGATGAAACTATTAATCTGAGTTGTTAATAGAAGCTCGTTCTTCAAGGAAAACATCTGCGGAATTTCAGGAATATCAGGATCTGGTGCAACAAAACCACCAGAACCTTCAAGTGTAAGAGTCCTTAGTAAAAATGTTGGATAATTAAAAGAATGGCGAGATGCCATTTCAAACTTTCCAATATTGGTGTGATATATTTTCACTGAACCGTTAGGAATAAGAAAATCAAAAATGGGATGTGTTGAAAACTCAATTTTCTCTGAATATCCATATTTCAAAGGTTGAAATAACCCAACTTCAAACTTCCCTTTTTCAAGGGTATATGCAGTTTCGGAATTTGAAAATCCAAAAATAAACGAAATTGCAATAATTACTAAAAGTGTGTTTTTCATATTAATCTTCCTCTGATAAGTTCAATGTTGATGTTAATGGAGCGTGATCAGATAAATTCATAGTATTTTGGTGAGTTGAATCTGAATCCACTATCCAACTTTGGTTTGTGAATAAATAATCAAGTTTTCTACTCCAAAATCCATCTGGTGGACCCTGGACAGTGTGTGTGAAATATGATTCTTCATCAGCAACATACTCTGTTGAAGTAACTGCTGGTAAATAATCGTTGTAAAATTCGTCTAACCAATCGGTTTCATCAGAATAATCATCGCCTTGAAAATCTTCATCTTCACAGATACTATCATCAAAATTATTCGTTTGTGTAGCCCAAGGAGGTAACGAGTTAAAATCACCTCCAGCAATAAATGTTGCACCAGAATCTTGGAGCAAATCCAATTCATCTTTAAACATATTGAGCTGCGTTTGCTTAGTTCCATCGTGAGAATAAGCAGAAGTATGTACATTCATCGCCCAAATATTATCGACGTTAGGTAATTGAATTTTGGCTTTTAGGATATTTCGTTTGAGATAGAAATACTGTGTAAGTGCATCATCTTCAGAAATAAGCGGTAGAGCGATTCTCTCTGCATTGTTAATTGGCCAACGCGACATTATCGCATTGCCTGAATCCATTTTACCAAGTCCATCAGATGGTATAAAATCCGCTTTCCATTGGGATGCATAGGCTCCATAATTCAGTTCTGTATTGTCTAGCAAGTATTGAAGTTGGTCAATATATGCACTTCGTTTTGAATTTACATCCACCTCTTGAAGTAATACAATATCCGGATTAACCTGATTAATATAAATTGCCAACGAATCAATGTTGTCCATTACTTCGTTTTCTGTCATCAACACTCTATCACCGTAGCAATCGAACCAGAAATCAATTCGTGCACCTCCAAATTTGAGATTCCAAGTCATTACATTGAGAGCTTCAACTTCTGTTGGAGCTTCAGTAATTGTTGATGCTTCATACATTACTGCATCCTCCAAATCTTCAAATTGTGTGTTGAAGATATCGCAATTGTAGGAGAATAAGGTTAAGAATAAGGTTAAAGTTGAAAATAACTTCGTTTGTTTCATATTAATCCCTCTTTTAAAATTTCCAGTAGAATGCTATCCATGGTTGTTGAAAGTGCAACCCAAATCTAAATGATTCATTAAACGCATACATAAATCCAAAATCAAAATGAACTGAATTATAATCACTTGGTTTTTCAACAGGACTATTACTAAACTCGTCAATGTGGTAATAAGAATTATTGTAGTTTATCATTTGCCAAAATTCTAAATAAAGCGGATCATAAAACACCTCTCCAATCATTTTTAATTTTGAGTTAATATCAACATCCAATCCATAGTACCCACGATAAAGTAATTTTTCTAAATCTGGAATATATTGAATATTTCCTCCAATTGTATGAGAAATTCTACCTTTAACGCCTTTTCGTGAGGTTGAGTGTGTGATAGCACCAAAGAATTCGATCATTTTGAAATAATCCTCATCAGTTTCATCTTTCCTGTCAATAAAATTACTGTCTCCTTGATTTACTTCATACTCAGGATTTTCATTTATCCTATAGAAACCACCCCAATGCTTTTTTATAGTATTTACTGTAAGACTTCCACTTTGCCATTCATATTTGTTAGGCATCCAGCGCGAGTGGTAATGCCCACCAATTGCTAATGAAGTTTGGCTTTCCCAGTTTCCAACTTCAAATACTTGGAGTTTAGGACGAATGTTCATATCACCCCGAAAGAATCCTCCCCATTTTGTGGTTACTTGAAAGTTATCCGTTATGCCAAAACCAAAGGATAGACCACTTAAATACAGAGTGCTTCTGTTTAAAGTATAGCCGGTTGGATCGAAGAATAGATCGATGAGTTGCTCTTCACCAAGCACAAATTCAGTTCCTTTATTATGTGAATATGATCCAAAAATAGTATCTAATAATCCTCTGTTTCTCGGATAGTAAGTTGATTGGTTTTGATGTTGAGTCCCAACTTCTTGTATATCAATAATATCAGATTTTGATATATTCAATTTTCCTAATTGCGTGTTTATGATCAAAGTTTCATTGGTTTCATTTTCTTTTGTACCGCGTAATTTTTCTCCACTTTTCATTGTTATAACATATTCAGTTTTAATTAGATTTGCTTTGTAGATTTTAATTTCACCATAGGAAGTTTGAATAATTAATTGAGTATCTGTTTCTTTAATGAGTGTACCTATAACTGTAGTGCCATCCCTCAATTGGTATGTTTCCGGACTTTGGGTAAAACCTAATCCTATAACTACTACTAAAATAATTAAAATTCTCATTTCTATGTTCCTTTGTTTGTTGTTAATAGTGTTGAAATTTAGTGGAGTTTTCAACGTGAAACAAGAAATATAAACACGGAAAAGAAGTTCTTATATTCACATTAATTATTAAAATAAACACTCTTCATTTTCGTTTTATTGTGCACCTAAAAAGCAGTAAATTCCACACTTATGATTAACAAGGTATTAATAGCAAATCGTGGTGAAATCGCTGTTCGTGTCATTAGGTCTTGTCACGAAATGGGGATTGAAACCGTTGCAATTTATTCTGAAGCTGACAGGACATCACCACATGTTCTCAAAGCCACAGAAGCGTATTTGGTGGGACCTGCACCTTCAGCAGAATCCTATTTAAATGTAGAAAATATTCTGAATGTTGTTAAACAATCGGGTGCAGATGCTGTCCATCCAGGATATGGATTTTTATCTGAAAATGCTCAATTTGCAGATACCATTACAAAAATGGGTGTTGTTTGGATTGGTCCACCATCCGATGCTATTATCACAATGGGTGATAAAATGGCAGCAAGAGAGTTGGCCAAAAAAGTCAACGCTCCCATAATCCCAGGAACAACCGAACCCATCGCATCAACAGATAAAGCAAAATCTATTGCAAGTGAAATCGGATATCCAGTTCTCATCAAAGCAGCAGGTGGTGGTGGTGGTAAGGGAATGCGTATTGTTCAATCTACAAAAGAAATTGAGGATGCAATTAATCGTGCAAAATCCGAAGCTGGCAAAGCATTTTCCGATGACAGAATTTATATTGAGAAATATCTCGAAGAACCACATCATATCGAAATTCAGGTGTTTGCAGATAATCACAATAATGTTGTGAGCTTGGGCGAGCGTGAATGTTCAGTTCAACGACGATATCAGAAAATTATAGAAGAAACTCCTTCCCCGTTTATTGACGATAAACTACGAAAACATCTAAACAAAACCGCAATTGATATTACTCGCGAATGCAAGTATAGTGGAGCTGGAACCGTTGAGTTTTTGGTAGATAAATATAAAATATTGTATTTTTTAGAGATGAATACTCGACTTCAAGTTGAACATCCAATTACTGAAATGGTAAATCAAGTTGATTTGGTGAAAGAGCAAATCTGTGTTGCTGATGGGAAACAACTTTCGTTTACACAAGATGACGTCCACCCAAATGGCCACGCTATTGAATGCCGATTATATGCTGAAGATGGGTTCAATAATTTTGCTCCGTCCATCGGAAAAATTTTGGAAATGGATCTCCCTCAAGGATTGGGTATTCGATTAGATGAAGGAATTCGCACAGGTCAAGAAATTTCTCCTTATTACGACCCACTCCTTGGAAAACTCATTTCTTGGGGTAATAATCGCAAGGAAGCAATGGCACGAATGATTCGTGCGTTGAGCGAATTTCACATTGTAGGAATTGAAACTACTATTCCATTTTGTAAAATGTTCATAGAACATCCACGGTTTCAAAATGGAAATTATGGCACCAAAACTCTCGATGAAATCAAAGATGAGCTTTTGGCATCGTTACAACAATTGTCAGATGACCGTTCTCTTGCTGCAGGAATTGGTGCTATCCAAAAAAGTGTTATCTCGCAGAATAAAGCTACAACCAATTCTTCAAATGTTCAACAAAAATCAAATTGGATGGTAAGTGGAAGAAAGGATAATCTACGATGAAATACCAAGCTATTATTGACGAACAAATTATAAATTTTAATGTTGAACAAACAAATTCCAGTTTGGATATTTCTCTTGAAAATAACACTTTGGATGTGGATTGTCGTCCACTAACTACGAATTCATTTTCGTTGATTCTAAATGGTAAATCTCACTACCTTACAATTACAGAAAGCAACGAAGGTTATGAAGTAACCGTTGACCAACACACTAACTTGGTGAAAGTTAAAGATGAAACCAAACTCCTATTAGAACAATTTGGATTTACAGATTCCGGTGCAGACCACGCAGGAGAAATTCACGCACAAATCCCGGGATTGGTTACTCAAATTTTTGTAGATGAAAATGCTACGATTAAAAAAGGACAACAACTTTTCATACTTGAAGCAATGAAAATGGAAAATGAAATTACATCTCCAGTTTCAGGAGTGTTAAAAAATATTTTGGTTGAAGTAGGTCAACCTGTAGAGAAAAATGATTTAATTATGGAGATAGAATTATGAGTATGAGCAAATGGCTTTGGGGTGGTTTAGGTTGGGCGATGTTTGGTCCAATTGGTGGGATTTTAGGATATGCAATGGCTTCGATGTCGGATAAACCTCGTCAACAAATGCACGCTTCACAACAGAAATATCCAAACACAAAAGCAGGTGATTTTGGACTTTCCTTACTTGTGCTTTTTGGTGCAGCAATGAAAGCGGATAATCAAGTATTAAAAGCTGAACTCGATTATGTGAAACAGTTTTTTGTGCAACAATTCGGACAGCAATATGCTAAAGAACGCATCCTACTTTTCAAAGAAATTATCAAACAGGATTATCCTTTAAAAGATGTGTGTCATCAAATCAAACATCATATGGACCATCCGGCACGCTTAGAGTTGGTTCACATTTTGTTTGGATTATCTCAAGCTGACGGTCATGTTCATCCAAACGAAGTGAGAGTGATTAAATCAATCTCAGGTTACTTAGGAATTAGTTCACAAGATTATGAATCCCTCCAAGCGATGTTCCATAGTGATACTGCATCGTGTTACAAAGTGTTGGAGATAAACGAATCAGCTACAGTAAACGAAATCAAAAAAGCATATCGAAAAATGGCAACGAAATATCATCCAGATAAAGTACATCATTTGGGAGAAGATTTTCAGAAATTTGCTGAAGAGAAATTTAAAAAAGTAAACGATGCTTACGAGAAAATAAAAAAGGAACACGGTTTTGTATAACTGTTTCCGGATTATTAATGACTAAAAAAACTCATTCAGGAATTGAACTGCATAACTTCTACGGTCAATCTGACGGAACGCAACCAGGAGAATTTCCATTTACTCACGGAGTTTATCCAAATATGTATCGTGGAAGATTATGGACTATGCGTCAATACGCCGGATTTGCGTCTGCGGAAGAAAGTAATAAGCGATATCGCTATTTGTTAGAGCAGGGAGTTATGGGATTATCCATTGCTTTCGATTTACCAACACAAACCGGTTATGATTCTGACCATCCAATGGCAGAAGGAGAAATTGGCAAAGTTGGTGTTGCAATCTCATCTCTAGCGGATATGGAAGTGTTGTTCGACAAAATTCCTCTTGATAAAGTTTCGGTATCTATGACTATCAACTCCACAGCTGCAATATTATTGGCTATGATTTCAGTCGTTGCGGAAAAACAAGGTGTCAATCCTACTCAGCTTCGAGGAACTATCCAGAATGATATTCTCAAAGAGTATATTGCTCGTGGAACATATATTTATCCCCCTCAACAAAGTATGCGAATTATTACGGATGTTTTTGAATATTGCAATACTCAGATGCCAAAGTGGAATACCATTTCAATTTCTGGGTATCATATTCGAGAAGCAGGATCAACAGCTGTACAGGAGCTTGCTTTCACACTTGCAAACGGAATTGCGTATGTAGATTCTGCTATCAAATCTGGATTAGATGTTAACCAGTTTGGTAAACGATTGAGTTTCTTTTTTAACAGCCATAATTATTTCTTTGAAGAAATTGCCAAGTTTCGAGCAGCTCGTAGAATGTGGGCGAAAATTATGAAAGAACGATTTGGTGCAACCGAACCCAAAGCAATGATGTGTAGATTTCACACTCAAACTGCCGGCTCTACGCTTGCTGCACAACAAATTGATAACAATGTTGTCAGGACTGCATTACAAGCAACTGCGGCAGTGATGGGCGGAACTCAATCTTTACACACTAATTCTCGTGATGAAGCATTAGCGTTGCCAACTGAAGAATCTGTAAGATTAGCACTTCGCACACAGCAAGTTATTGGATATGAGTCAGGGATTCCTGATGTTGTTGATCCACTCGCGGGTTCGCATTATATTGAATCTTTAACCGATGAATTAGAAAAACAAGCATTCGCACTTATCGGAAAAATTGATGAACTTGGTGGTGCTGTTTCTGCCATTGACAAAGGATTTCAGCAAAATGAAATCGCCAGAAGTGCATTTGAATATCAAAAAGATGTGGACGAAAAAAATAAAATCGTTGTTGGTGTGAACAAATTTACATCAGAAGAAACCGAAATACCTGAAACACAAGAGATCAATGAGGAAGCAATCAATTCTCAATTAAACCGCTTATCTGAAACTAAGAAAGGCAGAAATCAAAATGCAGTGGAATCAGCTTTATTTAGACTAAAACAGTGTACAGAATCTAATGAAAATTTGATTCCATACATCAAAACTGCTATTGAGGAATATGCGACACTTGGTGAAATCTCCGAAGTTCTCCGTGAAGTCTTTGGTGAATATCAGGGATAAACTTTTGTTTTGTTTTCAACATCAAGCCATTTTAGATTCCAACAAATTATTAAGGAATAATCTATGAAGTTTTACTTAACAATGAATCCCCGCGGTGGTGGGAAAAAAGGACCAAAACTGCTTCGATTAGTCAAACCAATTTTTGAATCTGCTGGGATAGAACTTACTATTATCGAAACAACATTTGCTGGACACTCAAGAGAACTCGCTAATCAATTGGATTTTACAAGTTATGACGGTTTCATCACAATTGGTGGTGACGGAACAATACATGAAGCAGTGAATGGTTTGCTCACTCGTCCTGATAAAAAACAAATACCGATTGGTGTAATCCCAGGTGGTTCTGGGAATTCATTTATGCATGACCTTGATTTATTGGATCCTGTCGAAGCAACAAAAGCAATTATTGACGGTCATACTCGTCAAATTGATGTAGCTGAAGTTAAAATAAATCATGTAACCAAATATGCATTTAATATTATTGGATGGGGATTGGTTACCGATGTGGGTAAAAAAGCAGAGAGATTTCGCTGGCTTGGTGAAAGTCGCTATACATTCACAAGTTTGATTGAGGTTATAACACAGTCTCCGAGATATGCAAAATTACTCCTAGATGAAAAACAAATTATAGACGATTACACTTTCATTATTGCTTGTAATACAATTCATACCGGAAAAGGAATGAAAATGGCTCCAAAAGCCAAACTTGATGACGGTCTCATCGATGTTGTTGTGGTGAAATATGGAATTAGCCGATTTAAACTGTTGAGTTTGTTACCAAAATTATTTGATGGTTCTCATATTGAGAATCCAATAGTTGAGTATTACCAAGTAAAAGAGTTTTCTCTAATTCCAATTAAAGATGAAATTCTCAATATTGATGGAGAAATTTTAGGTTCAACTCCAATCAATGTAAAAGTGAAACCAAAAGCGTTTACTGTATTCTGTAAATAGATACATTTTTATAATTTCGGCCAAAGTTCATTTCGGACTTTCAATTTCATCCCCGGATATAGAACTCCATCATTTTGATCAATAGCTTTTTCATTATCCCAAAATAAAACAATCCAAGCATATTCATCACCATATTCTTTTTTGGAAATAGTCCAAAGAGTTTCTCCGGCAACTACTGTGTGAATCGTATGTTCATATCTCCATTCTACAACAGATTCTCTTGGTTTTTTCAAGTCAAGTTCATGATATGGAAAAATCAGGTTCGGATTACTCCCGATTGTTTTTCTATTCCAATTATAAATTCTGTGCCAATCATTAGCATTTCCATACTCATTATAAGCAATTAACGATAAATAATCACCTTGTTTTATCATATAATTAGTCCAAACACTATCAGGAAATATCTGGTCGAAATCAAGTTGTGGATTCACTGCAGCTTGTGGAGTTGGGACTTCTTCTTTTACTTCCATTGCTTGAGATAGATTTTCTTCAGTAGAATTATTAACAGGAACTTCAATAACTTGAACTTCTTCAATTTCGATTACTCCTTCTGTGTCAAGTTTTTCTGATTCATTGACTTGGGTTTCAACTTTTTCCTCTTCTACAGCAGAAATATACTTTTCTTCAACTACTGATTGTGGTTTAATTTCAGTTGTTTGTAAAACTTCTGATTCGAAAATTTCTTCAGGGATAACCTCTGGTTTTTTGGAACAACCTATGAAAATTAACAAGCTGATAACTGATGTAATAAAGATATTTCTATTCATTATTTCCTCTATTTTTAGTTTTTATTTAACGATATTATTAATGAACTTCTTGCAGAAAAGTTTCATTTGAAGAAGTTTTTTCTGAAAAAGTGATGTGATTATCGGTTTATAATATTAAGTCGATTTTTTGCTCGAGCGATTGAAGCTCTTGCACTAGCTTGGTCCATTTCCGAATTTTTGATACGGGCCTCTGCTCGTTTTAGAGAAGCCTCCGCCCTCTCCTTATCAATGTCAGAAGGTCTTTCAGCGGTTTCTACAAGTAATTGAACACCTTCTGGGCGGATATCAGCATACCCACCACTCGTTGCCCAATACGAGATGTCACTTCCATTTTCAACTTTAATTTCACCTGTACCCAGTGTAATCATTGCAATCGCGTGTCCTGCCATTACTCCAAACAATCCATCAACCGACGGAGCACGCAAATAGGTGATTTGACCCAAATCTATTGCAGATTCAGGGGTAATTATTTCAAGTTGAAAAGTTTTTGCCATTATGCTTTAGCAGACTTTTTTGCGTTTTCAATTGCTTCATCAATCGTTCCAACATAAGCAAATGCATTTTCCGGAAGGTCATCAACATCGCCGTTGAGAATTGCTTCAAATCCCGCAACGGAATCTTCCATACTCACATAGCGACCTTGTTTGCCAGTAAACTGTTCAGCAACAAAGAATGGTTGCGACAAGAACTTCTGAATTCTTCTTGCGCGGTACACAGTTTGCTTATCCTCATCAGACAATTCATCCATTCCAAGAATTGCGATAATATCTTGCAAATCTTTATATTTCTGAAGAACATTCTGTACATTTCGCGCAACACTGTAATGTCTATCACCGATAACTCTCGGGTCCAAAATTCGTGATGTAGATGCCAACGGATCAACTGCTGGATAAATTCCAAGTTCTGCAATTTTTCTCTCTAATACTGTAGTCGCATCCAAATGAGCAAATGCTGTTGCCGGAGCGGGATCAGTTAAATCGTCTGCTGGAACATAAATCGCTTGAACCGAAGTTACCGAACCTTTTTTGGTAGAAGTAATTCGTTCTTGTAATTCACCCATCTCAGTTCCCAAGGTGGGTTGATATCCTACTGCTGATGGCATTCTTCCGAGAAGAGCTGAAACTTCCGAACCTGCTTGAGTGAATCGGAAGATATTATCCACAAACAGCAACACATCTTTTCCTTCCTCATCACGGAAATATTCTGCCATTGTAAGTCCTGTTAATCCAACACGAAGCCGTGCACCAGGTGGTTCGTTCATCTGACCAAACACCATAACGGTTTTATCAATAACACCGGATTCAGTCATTTCTCGATATAGGTCATTTCCTTCACGAGTTCGCTCTCCAACTCCTGAGAACACAGAATATCCACCGTGTTCGGTTGCGATGTTTCGAATTAATTC
This sequence comes from uncultured bacterium, assembly GCA_964607375.1. Classification (GTDB taxonomy): domain Bacteria; phylum Fidelibacterota; class Marinisomatia; order SCGC-AAA003-L08; family JACNLC01; genus JACNLC01. Next base: position 8,836 of record CAZSJY010000021.1, on the reverse strand, counting down.
TTGAATCAATACTGTTTTCCCAACTCCAGCACCACCGAACAAACCAGTTTTACCACCCTTTGTATACGGTTCCATTAAATCAACAACTTTGATTCCAGTAACCAAAACTTCTTGTGAAGTAGTTAAATCTGTATGGACCGGTGCAGAACGATGGATTGGATAAGTCATTTCAGTTTTGATATCACCCTTTCCATCAATAATATTTCCAGTAACATCAAACAAACGACCTAGTGTTTCTCTGCCAACTGGAACAGTAATTGGAGCCCCGGTATCAACCACTTTTTGACCTCGTGTTAATCCGTCTGTTGAATCCATTGCCACAGTACGAACCACAAAATCACCAAGATGTTGTGCAACTTCCAGCACGAGTTCATCTTCGTTTTCTCGCTCGATAACCAGTGAATTTAGTATGTCGGGCAGTTGTCCATCTTCAAATGCAACATCTACTACTGCACCCATTATTTGTGAAATTTTACCATGTTTAGTCATTAGATATTTCCTAACTTAACTCGTTAATGCTTCTGCCCCTCCAACAATTTCTAACATTTCTGTTGTAATTGCTGCTTGACGGGCTTTATTAAACTCTAATTTTAAATCGCGAATCATTTCACCTGCATTTTCAGTAGCATTTTCCATTGCTACCATTCTCGCTGCTTGCTCACTAGCATAAGATTCCAGCAAATATTTCCAAACTTGAATATTTAAATGTCTTGGAATAAGCGATTTTACAAGTACTTCCTTGGATGGTTCATAAATTCTGTCAACATTGGAGGATTGATTTTCTTCAAATGTTAATGGAAGTAGTTGTTCTACCTGAATTTCTTGAACAGCAACATTTTTGAAGTAGTTATAAATCACACGAATTTCATCAACTTCTCTTGAGAGAAAGTGGCTGATAATTCCATTTCCGAATTTTATGGCGTGGTCATACGCTAATTCGTTCCAAAAATTGAAATGTCCTTCTATAATATTATAATTTCTGCGTTTGAAATGGTCTGTGCATTTCTTGCCGATACAGAACAAATCTACATTTTCTTTGCCAAATTTATCAATTTCTGCTTGTGCTTTTTTTATGATATTAGTATTGAATGAACCAGCCAAACCTCTATCAGAAGTTACAATCACATAGGCAAACCGCTTGACATCTCTAACTTCTAGTAAATCGAGAGTTGACCTATCTACATCCGGCAATAAATCTTGTATCAGATTTTGCAAACGGTTTGCATAAGGTCGTGCATTTTCCATACGGTCTTGTGAACGACGCATTTTTGCAGCAGCAACCATTTTCATTGCTTTGGTAACCTGCTGAATACTTTGAACCGATTTTATTCGATTACGAATGTCCTTCAGATTCGCCATAGACTATGCGATGAATCCTTTCTTAAAGTCACCACACGCTTTTTGTAATGCAGAAGCAATATCATCAGAAAGAACTCCGGTATTGCTAATTTCATTTAATGTATCAGAATAATTTGCTTCCATAAAATCTATAAATTCACTTTCAAAAGCTTTCACATTTGACAACTCAATATCATCCAAAAATCCTTCAGTTGCTACATAGATTATAGCAACTTGCTTCTCAATGCTCATTGGAACATATTGATTTTGTTTCAGAATTTCAACCATTCTGCGACCTCTAGTCAATTGCTGAAGAGTTGCTTTGTCGAGGTCGGAACCAAATTTAGCAAATGCTTCCAGTTCACGGAATTGAGCTAAATCCAAACGAAGCATTCCTGCGATTTTTTTCATAGCCTTAATTTGTGCATTACCTCCCACACGAGAAACTGAAATTCCTACATCAACCGCTGGTCTTAATCCTGAGTTAAACAGATTTGTTTCCAAATAAATTTGACCGTCTGTGATAGATATTACATTCGTTGGGATGTAAGCAGATACATCGCCTTCCTGCGTTTCAATAATTGGAAGCGCTGTCAATGAACCTGCACCTAAATCGTCACTCAATTTACTTGCTCTTTCCAATAAACGGCTGTGAAGATAAAATACATCTCCAGGATACGCTTCACGACCTGGAGGACGACGAAGCAATAAAGACATTTGTCTGTAAGCTGCAGCTTGTTTGGTTAAATCATCGTAAATGATAAGAGAATGTTTACCATTATCACGGAAATACTCACCGAAAGACGCTCCTGCATACGGAGCGATATACTGCATTGGAGCTGGGTCAGATGCACTTGCAGAAACCACTGTGGTGTATTCCATTGCGCCGGCTTGTTCAAGCTCAGCAACCACTCGTGCAACAGTTGATGCTTTTTGTCCGATTGCCACATAAATACAATAAACCGGAGTTTCGGTTTCGTGAGTGTCTTTTTGATTGATAATGGTGTCAATCGCAATCGCAGTTTTTCCAGTTTGGCGATCACCAATAATCAACTCACGCTGACCTCTACCAATTGGAATCATACTATCAATAGCTTTGAGCCCAGTTTGAAGAGGTTCCTTCACCGGTTGCCGTTGTAAAACACCCAACGCTTTTCTTTCAATAGGGTAAGATGAGTCAGTTTTAATTTCACCTTTTCCGTCGATTGGTTGGCCGAGAGGATTTACAACTCTGTTAAGAAGTTCGTGCCCAACAGGAACTTCAACAACTCGGCCAGTTCGTTTAGCTAAATCACCTTCTTTCACCAAACTACTTTCACCGAATAGCACTAATCCAACATTATCTTCCTCAAGGTTCAGTGCCATTCCGAAAACACCATTTGGTAATTCCACCAACTCGGATGACATTACATTTTCCAAACCGTGAACTCGTGCAACCCCATCACCTACCATAATAACCTCACCGACTTCGGCTACATCTAAATCTACGCTGAATTCGTCCAACTGTTGTTTTAACAGGGAGGTAATTTCATCGGTTTTTATTTCCATTGATACTCCAATTTATGCACGCAATAGTGCGCTTTTTAAATTTTCCAAACGACGAGCTAATGAGCCGTCAACAATTTTATTTCCAATCCGTAATTTTACTCCACCAAGGAGGTTCGGGTCAACTTCAACATTAGCATACACCTTTTTTCCAATCTTTTTCTGAAGTTGTTCTACTACAATTAAGAGTTCTTCTTCGCTTAATTCGTGTGATGAAAAGATGGTTACTTTAGTGAAATCTGATTCAGTTTCTGCAATTCTGATAAATCTCTTAACTACATCAGCAAATCCATCAATATGTGAATTTTCGAGAAGAATTTGTAGTAGATTTAATTCCAATTCAGTTATTGAATCTGCTAAAATCTGTTTCAGGATTTGCATCTTTGCAGAAGATTGAATTCTCTTAGTAAACAGAAACTGTCTGAATTCCGGACTCGATTTATACACTTCGAGAATTGCTAGTAATCTTTTTTCTGTTTCGCGGATTTGCTTCGATTTTGATGCAACCGCAAATACTGCCCTGGAATACTTTCTAATTGCCCGTTGATTTTTCATTACGCTTCGTCTATACTATCAATGACATTGCCCACAATCTTACGATTGTCGGTCGAATCTACATTTTTTTCTATAACTTTTGAAGCTGCTGTTAACGAAATATCAACAACAGTAGATTTGATTTCCATAATCGCTTTTTCTCGTTCAGCTTCTATTTGTTGTTTAGATTTTTCTAATATTTCATTCGCGGATTCTCTGGCTTTTGACTCGATTTCAGATTTCAACCGTTCTCCAGTTTCTCTACCTTTTGCTACAATATTTTGTGCTTCGGCTTGAGCTTTTTGAACTATCTCCTGGTGTTCGCGGGTAACCTTTTCAGCTTCTTCACGAGCTTGAGTTGCTTCGTTAAGAGCGTCTTTAATTTCATTTTCCCGTGATTCGAGTGCACCAAGAATCGGCTTCCACGCAACCTTCTTTAATACAACAAGAAGCAAAACGAAAGTAATTACGGTCCAGGCAAGTAGTCCGCCGTGAACTTCTAACATAATAATCCTTTAGTTTATTTGCCTTGAAGCAAGAACGCTGTAACAGCTGAAAACAATGCTACACCTTCGATTAACGCTGACATAATCAAAGCAGTAGTTCTGATTTCACCAGCAGCTTCAGGTTGACGACCTGTTGCTTCGGCAGCAGCTGCGGTAATTTTACCAATACCAAGTCCTGCTCCAATGGTTACTAATCCTGCTCCGATACCCGCTCCTAAATATGCTAATCCAACTGCATCCATTTTTTTAACTCCTTTTTTTATTTGTTAATGAGCTTCATGCTCTTCATGTTCTGTCACTGCCATACTAATGAAAATAGTTGATAGCAGCGAAAATACATAAGCTTGTAAAAACGCTACGAAAATTTCTAATAGATTAATAGCGATAGCCATTGGGACAGAACCTAACGCCACCCAATAATTTTGTAAATTGATGATGATTCCCAAGAATGCAAGTATAATAATGTGTCCAGCATTCATATTTGCAAAAAGACGGACAGCCAACGCAAATGGTTTGGTTAATAATCCTAGAAGTTCAACAGGAATCATAATTGGAAGTAACCATAACGGTACTCCCGGTGTAGCAAAAATGTGCTTCCAAAAATCTCTATTACCGAAAATTAAATAGGTAAATAATGTGATAATAGCTAGTGCTGCGGTTACATTGATATTTGCTGTTGGAGTAGTTGTGCCAGGGATTAATCCAACCAAATTCATTGTTAAAATGAAAAAGAAGAATGTGAGGATTAGTGGTAAAAATCGACGACCTTGCTTTTCACCCATATTGATATAAACTACCTCATCGCGGATAAATACAATCAATACTTCGAGAAAATTTCCTATTCCTGATTGAACTTTCTTATTCTTTTTGTAACCAATAGTAAATAACAGAACAATAAGTAAAGTGTTTAACCACATCATCACCACTTGCTTATTGATTCCTAAGAATGGTTTACCACCTTCTGGATATAATTCGATTTGAATCGGGTGTTGAATATTAAACGGATTAAAAATCTCAAATACCCGCTCATCCAACATATGGTGCATAATAACAGCTCCGGTAACTCCCTTTTCTGAATGTTCTTCATTATGTTCTGCAGCGTGATGGTCGTTTTTATTGCCAGCAGAATGAGAATCGTGCGCATCACCACCTGCAACTATCAACGATATGGCAATCAACAATCCAAAAAATAATTTAACACCGCTATGCATTAGGAGCTAGTTACCTTTCTTGAAGGTAGAATTTTCATCCAACATGATATTTCTGTCCATTGGTGGATTACATAAAAAATCATTAGTGATAAGAAAAATGGAATAGTTTCAACGAATCCGTTTGAAATCATATAAATTGCACATCCAAGCACAAATGCCATTCTAACTATCATTCCAACATACACATTTCTGTAAAACAGATTACTTTTAAAAGATATCGATTTAATCACAATAAAATATCCAAAAAATACATTAAACAAACTCAAACCAAATGCTAAAGATAGTTCCAAAATATAACCTCTACCCCAAGACAGAAATGGAAAAACCCCAACCAAAATAATAATCAGGGTTTCGATTAAAATTACCTTAACAAATGATTTCAAACTTACTTTAAAATTTTCAATAAATTAAACATACCGGCAAATACACCGAATAACACGCCGACCAAACTTCCCCACGGTTCAATGTTGAAATACTCATCAGCTTTTTGTCCGATCCACAAACAAATCAGCACAGTTACTGCCATTTGAATTCCAGCTCCGGAATATTGCCCCCAATGGATTTGATTTTTAGCCATTTGAGAAATTATTCAATTGGCGTTTTAGTTGTGTCAGAAGTTTTCGCTTCCTTCCGACCAGCCATATTGCAGATACCCTCGAACTGGGCTCCTTCTTCTATGACCAAAACTTGAGAATTCAAATTTCCGAGTAATTTCGATTTACTACCGAGAGTTACTTTTTTTTCAACAATTAAGTCACCTTCCACAGTTCCGTTTACCATTGCATTTTTCGCATTAATGTTTCCTTTTACTAGTGAACCTTTAGCGGTTCTCACAGTCCCACCAGCTTTAATGCTACCAAGAACTTTCCCGTAAATTAACATGCTTCCAGATGCAATCACATCACCGTGAATTTCAACTTCCGGACTTAATATTGAACTAATCTGTCCTTCTGATTTATTGGATTGAAACATCTTTCCTTTTATATTCCTTTATAAATTCTTTTGGGTCAATTATTTCGTTATTCTTCCAAATTTCGAAATGAAGATGAGGTCCTTCGCTTACACCCGTTTTTCCAACTTTTGCAATGGGTTGCTTAAACTCAATCCATTCTCTTTCGCTCACCAAGTTCGTATCATTATGAGCGTAAATTGTGAAAAAACTATTTGGATGAGCTAAAATTATCGTGTTCCCTGATTGACCATTCTCTCCGGAAAAAACAACCATTCCACGAGCTGGAGCAACTATTACATCTCCCTCTTTGGCTGCGATGTCAACTCCAAAATGTGGAGGATTAGCATCGGGTTGTATCCCTTGAGTTACAAATCCACTTACCGGAGCAGTAATAGGAATTGACATACTATCGTTTTTGAAAAAACCTCTCAATTCATTTTCAAGTGAATCTGAAGAATTGAATAATTCCATTTTTTGCAAATCTTCCATTACAAATATCGCTTTTGTTTTGAATTCACGAAGATCTTCCAATTCCGAAGTTAACTCATCTTTATTCAAAATTCTCAACAATCCGATTGCTGAAAAAAATATACCGACTATGCCAAAAAGCAAAACAAAACGCAAAAGTAGTTTTGATATTTTAAAAGATCGTTGATTATCGTTATCAGAAACGATAATTATTGAGTAAATTCCTTTTTTCACGTTTTGAAATTATCAGTTATATTAAGACCTCTATATATGGTGTAACAACTATTTATTCCATTTTTTCTATATTGGAAATAATATCCAATAGCCGTTCTAAATCTTCGTCGGAATAAAACTCAATATTAATTCTTCCTTTACCAGTATTTTTCCTATTGATAGTAACTTTTGTGCCTAAAGTGGAAATCAATTCGCTTTCATATTTTAGTATTACAGCAGATTTATTAGATTGAGTTTTCTTCTTTGGTTTTACATTTGAAATCTCAGCAAATCGATTAGCAAGTTCTTCAGTTTGACGAACGCTTAGGCCGTCTTTTACAACTCGTTGAAACAGATTCACCATTTGCATTGATTTCCTTAAACCCAAAATCGCCCGAGCGTGACCAGCAGAAATTTCTCCTGTTTTTACACTTCGTTTAATTTCAGGTGGAAGTTTGAGTAATCGCATTGAGTTTGCAATTGCTGGACGACTTTTCCCAACTTTTTTGGAAATTTCTTCCTGTGTCATATTATACTTTCCGCTAAGAATTGCATATCCTTCAGATTCTTCTATTGGGTTTAAATCTTCGCGTTGAACATTCTCAACCAAAGCATATTCCAACATTTCTACATCGGTATCCACATCAATAATATATGCCGGAACAGTATTGAGTCCGACAGTTTGAGCAGCACGGAATCGGCGTTCACCTGCAATTAATTCGAATTTGCTATCTCCCAAATCACGGACAGTTAATGGTTGGAGAATCCCATTTTCTTTGATGGAATTTACTAAATCTTCCATTCCCTCATCGGAAAAAGACTGGCGCGGTTGATTCCGATTTGGGATGATATTTTCAACTGGAACTGACCCATCCATATATCTATCATTTTCTTCAGTGGAATATGACGGAATTAGTGCACGAAGCCCTTTGCCTAATCGTTTATCAGTCATTTTTCTCCAATATCTCTGATACTAAATTCATATAATTATTTGCACCGGTGGATGATGCATCATAAAGTAAAATAGGTTTGCCGTGACTTGGTGCTTCTCCCAGACGAACATTCCGCTTAATGTAAGTTTCGTAAACTTTATCTGCAAAGTATTCCTTAACTTCCTCCACCACTTGTTTGGACAAATTCAAGCGATGGTCATACATAGTTACTAAAATTCCTTCAATTTCTAACTCTTTATTAAGATGTTTTTGCACCAAACGAATAGTGTTCAATAATTGAGAAAGTCCTTCCAACGCATAATATTCACATTGGATTGGAATTAGAACCGACTTTGCAGCTGTAAAAACATTTACAGTTAATAATCCTAAAGACGGTGGAGTATCGATGATGATGTATTTGTATTTTCCATCAAGTTCACTTAGAGCATTTCTGAGCATTAATTCTCGAGAAAACATTCCAACCAGTTCAATTTCTGCACCAACCAATTGAGCACTTGATGGTAAAATATCCAAGTATTCCATATCAGTTTTTTGGATACAATTCTCAATATTTGTCTGACCTATTAAGACATCGTAAATTGATTTTTTGTAAGAACCAACTTCAATTCCAACACCGGTTGTAGCGTTAGCTTGTGGATCCATATCGATAAGTAGCGTAGGAATTTCTGTTACTGCAAGATATGCAGAAATATTTACAGCCGATGTCGTTTTACCAACTCCGCCTTTTTGGTTTGCTATCGCTATAATTTTTGTGTCAAATAATCTCATTTTTCACTAATTTAAGAGCGAAAATTTACCGAGAGTTTGACAGTTATACAATAGAAGTAATTATTCAGTAAAAGTAGAATGTTAAAAGTCGATTGATAATACAACATTCATAATAAAAATATCGATTATGGTGGCAACTTCGCTTAATTACACAAAATTAGTACTTAATTAAAACTCTATATTTATCATTTGTTTGTAATTCTGGAGTTTGCTCTCTATCTAACATTCCAGCAGTTTCTGATACATTTTCTTTGATGTATTTACCTAACTCTTCAATGGTTAATTTATTGTCATTATTGGTATCTGCTATTCCTTGCATTCCTTTCATCAAATAATAACTAAACAGTC
>CAZSJY010000020.1:0-30580 GCA_964607375.1 uncultured bacterium | reverse complement strand
ATTATAGTATTTTAAGGAAGATTGATTTTAATATTTCACTAACCACTGCTAAAAGTTAAGGTGAAAGGCAAATAGTCAAGTACCAAAAATCGGATTAAATCTCATTTGAAGAATAAAGGTAAATCGTTGTAAATTTCAGTCCCTAAACACTTTCATATTTTTGTATTTTCATATCACAAAGTTAAGATTTTAGATTGAAGATAAATAATAAACATTAAATAGACTAGGAGAAAACAAATGATAAAATTCAGTGATAAGCAACTCAAAATCCCACAGATGATGCGTCCGGTTTATATGGTAACCGGTGGTATGTCTAAGTTTGGGAGAGCTATACCTGAAAAAAGAACTGAAGAGTTAGTTATTGATGCATTTACAGAAGCTGCAAAATTTATTGATAAAACACCTGCAGAACTAAAAGAATATATCCATAGTTGTTATTATGGACATTTCGCAGACCATTTTGGTGACCAATTGTTAGGTGAATCTGTGATTCACGATAGACTTGGACTTGACCCTTTAGGTAATGTTGGAATCAAAACAGGTGGTGCAACAGGTGGTTCTACACTTTGGGAAGCTTACAAAGCAGTTGCGTCTGGTTATTCTGATACAGTTTTGGCGATGGGTTGGGAACGAATGGATGAAGTTCCTACTGATGAGGGAAACAATTACATATCTTGTGCCGCCGATAAAGATTGGGAAACTCCTCTCGGTCATATTTATACCGGATATTACGCTGTGATGGCTCAAAAATATTGGCAAGTGTTTGGCAAAGAAGAAGAATCTTTTAGAAGAACTATGGCTGAAATTGCGGTTAAAAATCGCGGTTATGCTAGGATGAATCCACATGCACAAGGTCCGATGGATATTAGTGTCGAGGATGTATTGAATTCTCCTGTGGTGGCTTATCCATTACGAGCCCTAGATTGTTGTTTGATGAGTGTCGGCGCTGCGTGTGCAATTTTGTGTGATGAGAAAACAGCGTATGAATTGACTGATAATCCACTTAAGATTTATGTAAGTGCTGGAAGTCATACACTTCGAGTTGCTGACCGTAGAGATATGAAAATTCCTTTATTACCTAATGAAACACCTGATCAATATAATGACTTGGGTGAAAGATTTCCTGGTGGTGATCGATATCCAGGTTTTACTGGCTTTTTAGCTGCTAGAATGGCTGCGTACTACGCATATCGAATGGCTGGTGTAGTTGATCCGAATGAAGATTTTGATTTGGTTGAACTTCACGATGCATTTACAATAAGTGATATCCAATCTTATGAAGATATTGGAATCCGTCCATACGGTGAAGGTCGAACCTATGTTGAATCAGGTGAATGTTATCATATCAATCCGTTAACAGGAAAACCAGGAAAGCTTCCTGCAAACTTGTCTGGTGGTTTGATTGGAACGATGCACGCTGTAGGTGCCACTGGTATTATGCAAGCAATTGAAGTTGGACATCACATTTGGGGCCGCTGGGCAGAAATGCACGGTGACCAGAAGAAATGGGATGAATTTGGTAGAGAAAAACCAAAAGATTGGACAGATTTACAAGTTAAAGATGCAAAAAGAGGATTGGCAATTAGCCACGCTGGAGTAGGTTCACATGTAACAGCGACAATTTTAGCACATCCAGATCATCTATTAGAAGGAGGTAAATAATGAGCTGTGGAAAAGAACAAGCAACTGTAAAAGTTATTGATGGGAAATATAAACCAAGTGGGCACTTTCACACAATTGAAGAGAATACTCCAATTCGAAATGAATCTGATGTGTTGATGGGAGTTACTAATCCGAGAAGTCTAACTCATATCCACGCTTATGGAGGGGAATCAATCTTCTTTGAATCGTTGAGTAAAGGGAAATTGTTAGGGACAAAATGTGAAAACTCAAATTGCGAAGCAAACGGATCCATTTTTATTCCATTTAGAATTCATTGCCCTGATTGTTTGGCAAAAGCTACTGTAGTTGATATGACTGAAGTTGCAAGTAAAGGAGCAAAAGTTCACACATTTATGATTACTGAAAGGACAGGGGCATTCAACACTCTTGAGAAACCCATTAGGTTTATAAATGTTGAATTTGAAGGTGTTCCAACAATATTGATGGGATATCTGTCTGTTGGTGAACCAAAAATGGATATGAAAGTAGTACCGATTTTTCAAATGAAAAAACCAACATACACAATTTTGGATTTATCGTGGGTACCTGAAGGAACAGATGAATCACTACTTCCCGAAGGTTTCTCTTTCGGATAAAATTATTTGAATAGAATAATTATAACTGGTAGGAATTTAAGATATTCATCGTCTTGTTTTCTGCCTTTTATTTTGAAATAATAGGAGAATTTTTTGTCAACTTTAGTTAACTGGACAGTTCAAGAAGATGGAATGGCATTTATTACTTTGAATAGCCCAAAGGTTAATGCACTTTCATTAAAATTTATTAGAGATTTACATCAAGCTGTCAAAAAAGTAAAGGAAGATGATAATACGAGAGTTGTTGTGATTTCATCATCCCAAAAGCAATTTTGTGTTGGAATGGATTTGAAAGAACAGACTACATTATCAGTAAAAGATGGAAATCAGGTTGTTGCAAAAATGAACGATTGTTTTAATGAAATTGCTTCGTTAAAAGTACCTACAATTTGTGCGATTAATGGTGTAGCGGCAGGTGGTGGAGGTGAGTTAACCTTAAGTGTTGACATCCGAATTATTGGAGAAAATTCTCGTATTGGATTCCCTGAAGTTGGGTTGGGACTAATTCCAGGTGCTGGTGGAACTCAACGATTACCTAGATTGATTGGAATGTCAAAAGCGAAATATTGGATATTTTCAGGTAAATTGTTTTCAGCAGAAGAAGCACTATCAGATGGCGTGGTAGACTTCATTACCGAAGATGATGAACTACTTGAAACTGCTATAGAAATTGCTTCTGAATTCATAAACAATGCTCCATTAGCTTTAGAGTATGCGAAAAAGTCAATCGATTCAGGAATTCAAAAATCACTAGAGCTTGGTTTACAAAAAGAAAAACTTGCTTTCGAATTTACACAAAACACAAAAGATAGGGAAGAAGGTATTCAGGCGTTTATTCAAAAACGACCTGCGGAATGGAAAAAGAGATAAAAACTCAATTATGTGATGCAGTTATTTGGATTAGTTAAATTTATTCGGTAACTTCCACGCAAATCCTGAAGGAGGATTTGTATTCAAAGATTTAATTTATTCATTTTGTTTTGAAATGAATACTATTCTATTCACAAACAGATGTAAGAGAAGGAGAACATCTTATGAGAAATAAATGGTTAATAATAATAGTAGTTTTAGGAATAATGCTCAGCCAAATGTTAGGAGCTGGAGTTCGAAATTATGCACCAATTGCAATGGATGATGCTTATACCATCGATGAGGATACCGAACTTATAGTTCATACCCCTGGGGTGCTGGGAAATGACTTCGACGAGGATATGAACCCCCTAAGAGAAATTCCTGATTGGACAATAAATCCACCTGATTTTGAATTTAATGCGACTATGACAAGTGTATTAGTTTTCGACGGTGAAGAATCTGTAGATGAATTTGATATTTTGGCTGTGTTTGTTGGTGGTGAATGTCGAGGAGTTGCTCAACCAACATATTTCCCGATTACTGAAAGATATACTGTAAATATGATGATTTATGCTAACTCTAATGGTGAGTCAATGATGTTTAAAGCGTATGATGAATCAGAAGATCAAGTTTATATAGTAGCAGGATATAGTTATGTATTTATTGCAAATGAAATGTCTGGCGACGATATGACCCCTGTTGAAATGAATTGCTTCACTATGTCAGCAGACTTAGTTAGTGATGTTACAAACGGAACTTTGACATTATTTTCCGATGGTTCGTTTAACTATGTACCTTTCGAGAATTATAATGGTTTTGATTCGTTCACTTATACTGCATTTGATGGAACAGATTATTCAAATATTGCAACGGTAAGTATCACAATAAATTCTGTTAATGACGCACCTTGGATTTCTGCATCGGATATCAATTTTGACGAAGATACTGAATTTAATGTAAGTTTTAACGATTTAATTGGTGATGTAGATGGAGACCAATTATCACTTTCGATTGTCGGTAATTCCTTAATATCTATTGTAATTAATGAGTTTGATGTTTTATTAAGCTCAACTACTGAAAACTGGTTTGGTTCAGAAAATGTTACATTTATTGTATCAGATGGAACAGATGAAGCATCAGGAGAAGTAGTTATTAATGTATTACCTGTGAACGATCCTCCAACTGGAGAATCAGATTTCTATGAAATGGATGAAGATATTACCTTACAGATTGAATCTCCTGGCGTTTTAGGTAATGACTTTGATGTAGATTTTCTAAATAGAGAAACTCCAGATTGGGCGGTTCATCCTCCAAATTATGAATTTAACTCTACATTTACTAGCATTGTTCTGTTTGATGGAGAAGAATCAATTGATACAAATGATATTATTGGTGTGTTTGTTGGAGGAGAATGCAGAGGCGTTGGACAGCCAACCTATTTTCCGATTACTGAAAGATATACTGTAAATATGATGATTTATGCTAACGCTAATGGTGAGTCAATGATGTTTAAAGCGTATGATGCATCTGAAGATAAAATTTATACTGTTGCAGGATATTCTTATTCTTTCACTGCTAATGATAATATCGGAAATGATATGAATCCAATTGAACTGAATTGTTATTCTCTCGCAGTTGAATTATTTTCAGATATTCAAAATGGAAGTCTGATTCTCAATAATGACGGTTCTTTTGATTATACACCAGGACTAAATTATTTTGGTTCAGATACATTTACATATAAGGTTTTTGATGGTGAACTTTATTCGGATATAACCGAAGTTATCATAACTGTAAATCCAATTAATGACATACCAACAATTGCATTGCCAAATAATTTAGCTTTTGATGAAGATAATACACTATTTGTAGATTTTAGTGAATTAGCAGAAGATGCGGACGGTGACCCGTTAACTTTGACGGTATCGGGGAATTCAAATATTTCTGTAGATATTGAAGGATTATCGGTCAACTTTAGTACGATTGCAGAAAACTGGTATGGTTCAGAGATTTTGACTTTTACTGTGGATGATAATGTAAATCGAACAGCTGTAAGTGCAGAAGTACAAATTGATGTGCTGGCAGTTAATGATGCTCCTATCGGTTTGAATGACAACTATGTTCTCGAAGAAGATATAGAATTATCAATTGAATCTCCAGGTGTTCTGATTAACGATTATGATGTTGACTTGATGGGCAGTAGAGAAACACCTGAATGGACTGTCAATCCACCGGATTTTGAATTTAATGCAACTTGTACAAGTATTATTATTTTTAATGGTGTTGAATCAACAGATGGAAATGATATTCTTGCCGCATTTGTTGGCGAAGAAGTTCGTGGTATTGCCCAACCTACATATTTCCCAGTTACTGGACGATATACCGCCAATCTAATGCTATATGCAAATACTAACGGTGAAACGATGACATTCAAAGCGTATGATGCATCTGAAGATGCTGTGTATAATATGTCTGGCTATTCAGTAGTGTTTACTGCCAATGACATGCACGGAAACGATATGAATCCAGTTGAATTTATGAATGTTTCATTGATTGCAGAGTTGGAAACGGATGCTCAAAATGGGACTGTTTCTTTAGCGGATGATGGTTCCTTTCAATATGTTCCAAATTTTAACTATTTTGGAACGGATGTATTTACATACCGCGTATTTGATGGTGAGTTATATTCTGAAAGCACAATTGTCGAGTTGGAACTAACTCCGGTTAACGACATCCCTTGGATTTATCTCCCTGAAGAATTTGTATTTGATGAGGATACTTCGTTAGAATTAGATTTCAGCGACTTTGTTGGAGATGCAGATGGTGATGAATTAGAATTATCAGTAAATAGTGTTGATGAAATATCAACCGACATTAATGGATTAGTGGTTACCTTTTCAACAGTCAACGAAAACTGGTATGGTAATCGTAATTTCACATTTTCTATTAGTGATGGCATTGATTCACCGTACGATTATGTAACAGTAGTTGTATATCCTGTGAATGATGTTCCAGTAGCGAATGATATCCAATTGGGAACACTTGAAGATATTTCAATCTATTTTACTTTAACCGGTTCAGATGTTGATGGTGATGAGTTGTCTTATTCTATAGTTGACCTACCTCAAAACGGTTCAATCCTAAATAACAACTATACACCAAATCTGAATTATTATGGTGAGGATGTTTTCACTTATATTGCAAATGATGGTGAGTTAAACTCTGAACTAGCAACTGTGCTAATTGCTATAGCTCCAATTAACGATGCACCAATAATAGATCTTCCTGATATGGTAACATTTGAGGAAGATGGTAATCTAATTGTAGATTTTAATGACTATCTAAGCGATGTTGATGGTGATGAGCTAACATTATCTGTTTCAGGTAATATTAACCTTGTTGTTGAGATTGATGGTTATGGTGTTTCTGTTAATGGACCAGAAAATTGGTTCGGAACTGAAGTATTGACTTTTACTGTAAACGACAACCAAGGTAGAGCAATAGCTTCTGATGATGTAGAAGTGATAGTGGAATCTGTAAATGATGCTCCAGTTTTAAATCCAATTGGTGATTTAGTAACTGATGAAGATATAGATTTTACAGTTGAAATATCTGCAACAGATGTTGATATAGAAACTAACGAACAAACACTTGAATTTTCATTAACTTCTGATAATGAGTGGTTAGCAATTGTGAGTCTTAGTCAGACTGATGAACAAAACTGTCAGTTAATTGTTGATGTTCTTGATAATCAATTTGGCACTGTTGAAATTCTCGTAACAGTGACTGATTCTGAAGGTGGAACAACCGAAGAGTTGATTTTATTAATAGTAAATCCTGTAAATGATATACCTTATTTTACGATGGAATCTATGGAGTCTATGTTTGGGATAGATGATGAAATCTTGATTGAATTAGAGGCTGATGATATTGATTCTCCTGATTTAACCTTTAGTGTATTCGATCAACCAGAATGGTTAATCCTAGATGAAAACTCGTTAACGGGTGTTGCTCCAGAAGAGGGAGAGTTTACATTCACAATAGAAGTTTCAGATGGTGAAGAATTTGTTTCAACAAATTACACTTTAGTTGTGCTTGAACTCCGACCCGTTATTACTGAAATAATTGATATTCCTGATGATCAGGGTGGAAGAGTTTATGTTAAATTTGAACCTGCATATTATGATGAACAACTCAGGACTGAATATTACACAATTGAAAGGCTAGATGAAGAAGGTTGGGTTGGAGTGATGACTTATGTAGCATATGGTCAAGATTTATATGTAGCTGAGGTTACAACTCTCCAAGATGCAACTGAAGAAGATGAAGCAATTACACAATTCAGAGTGATAGCGTCTCTTGAAGAAGGAATTTGGATTTCAGAAGTTGGTGAAGGATTCTCTATTGACAACATTGCACCGGCTATTCCAACTGGACTTCTTGCAGATAACGAAGGTAATACTGTAATGTTATCTTGGGATGCTTCTGAGGATGCAGACTTTCAATACTTCACGATTTTTAGAGATGAAGTAATTGTTGGATATGCAACTGAACCTAATTTTACAGAACTTGATGTTTCTGCAACCGGAGATATCTATTATTGGGTAACATCAACCGATATTCACGGAAATGAAAGTGGAAATTCAGAATCAGTAATTGTAGTATTAACAATTCAACAAGTTGTAGCTCAATTAGCTGGATGGAACTGGTTTTCAATAAATGTAGAAATGGAAGATATGAGCTTGAATACAGTTTTAGCATCACTTGGTTCAAATGGTATTATTATTAAAAATCAAACTGGGTTTGCTACTTATTATGATGGGTTTGGTTGGTATGGACTTAACGAATTTGAAGTTACAAGTATGTACATGCTTCAGATGTCTAATGACGCAACTTTGTCGTTTATTGGATATCCAGTCGAATTGTCGTTAACATCTATTGGTTTGATGTCAGGTTGGAATTGGATTGGGTATTTACCACAACAAACGAATGATTTAAACATTGCTCTTTCAAGTATCGGAGCTAATGGAATCATAATTAAGAATCAAACTGGATTTGCTACTTATTATGATGGGTTTGGTTGGTATGGTTTAGCAGTTATGGAACCTGGAATTGGGTATATGTTAGAAATGTCAGAACCAGCAGAATTGTTATATCCTGTTCCTAATGGTTTAGTAAGGATTGATCGTGATATAGAAGGATTCAATTGGTCAGTTAATCAACATCAATATGAACACAATATGACATTAACAGCAACATTTGAGGAAACAAGTGAATTCGATGAGCTCTCTGCCTTTGTTGGTGATGAAGTAAGAGGTGTATCAAAAGCCACATACTTCCCATTAACTGATAGCTACACCATTAATTTAATGATTTATGGTAATAACGGAGACGAGGTTCGTTTTGTAGCATATCGTTCAGGTCAAGAAATTGATTTCTTGAATAAGGTTGAATTTGAGATAAATGCCAACTTGGGTAACGACATTGAACCTGTATTATTTAAGACAGATCCAGTACCGTTAACATTTGGATTATCACAGAACTATCCAAATCCATTTAATCCAACGACAGTTATTAGTTATCAGTTAGTTGATAATAGTGATGTTAGAATAGATGTTTTCAATATCCAGGGTCAACTGGTATCGACACTTGTAAACGAACAATTAGGAGTTGGCTATCATCAAGTCCAATGGGATGGTACTAATTTGTATGGTGAACCTGTAGCAAGTGGTGTATATGTTTACACTATTAATGCAGATGGTTTCTCTAGCGTAAAGAAAATGCTCTTAATGAAATAGTCAGTTTAATTATTGTGCAATGGAACATATAACATAGCACTTATCAAGAAGAGCGAAGCTTTTATTTAACATCAATTGTTAATGGGTTTCGCTCTTTTGTTTTATACCTTGACTCAAAGTCGAGTAAATAAAAATCAATTACCTCAACATACAAGATTTGGATTACTGGCAGAAGTAATCTGAACCGCTTCAAAAAGTTACAATAATTGGGGTATATAAATGATTAGATTTATAATCTGATTATAGTGATAACAATAACTTTCGAATATTTCTTTCTAATCTTCATATTGATTCTTGCATACAGTTTGTAAAGGTGTGTAAAATTGGAGAAGGAAATCTTATTGTCTTTATACATTTTAGGTATATTGTGTTAAGATTTTAATCAAACGATTTTGAAATTATTTTAAACGGTGATTACTGTAACTAAATATGACAACTAAATCTGATTGTGGAAATTATAGATTTTCAAAATCTTCAAATTTAATCAATTTAAAATATAAAGGTGTAACATGGCTCATTGGCGTGTACCATTAGATATCAATAAAGTGGAAGTTCCTCACGGAAATGTCCATATTGATAAAGAACAATGTAAAGGATGCAAATTCTGTGTGGAATATTGCCCTCGTGATGTTTTGGAGATGTCACCAGAATTTAACAGAAAAGGATATCATTATCCAATCGTATTAAAACAAGGTGCTTGCGTAAATTGTAACCTCTGTGAAATGATATGCCCAGATTTTTCTATATTTGTGTTAGAAGGTGAATCCAGAAAACCAGAAGCTGAAGAAATTTTAGTTAGAAAGGGTAATCAATGAAAGCAGATCCAATTGGAGTAGCTACTGGCAACCATTATATGGATGGTGACCACGCATGTGCAGAGGGTGCAATTGCTGCAGGATGCAGATTTTTGGCTGGGTATCCTATTACTCCTTCCACCGAGGTAGCAGAAAGAATTGCTGAAAGATTTCCTTTTGTTGGTGGACAGTTTATTCAAATGGAAGACGAATTAGCATCAATGGCTGCAATTAATGGTGCTACTTGGGCTGGTGTAAAATCTATGACAGTAACTTCCGGTCCGGGATTTTCATTAATGATGGAAAACTTGGGATTAGCAGTTATGATGGAAATTCCATGTGTAGTTGTAAATGTTCAGAGAGGTGGACCATCTACTGGACTTCCAACATTAACTGGTCAAGCTGATATGATGCAGGCTCGGTGGGGTTCTCACGGGGATTATGAACTAATTTCGATTTGTCCAAATTCTCCACAGGAGTGTTTCGATTTGACAGTTACCGCGTTCAATTTATCTGAAAAATGGAGAGTGCCAGTTTTATTTATGATGGATGAATGTGTTGGTCATATGATTGAGAAAGTTGTTATTCCAGAAGCAGATAAAATCCAAATTACTCCTCGTAAATTCCATAAAGGTGATAAAGAAAAATACCGCCCATATCGATTCGATGGGAAAGGTGTGGAGCCGATGATTAAAGCTGGAGATGGATACAATATCCATGTTACAGGTTTAACCCACGATGAACGTGGCTATCCGGTTATAAATGAAGAAGCCCAGGATAAAAATGTTCGTCATTTAGTCGATAAAATTCTGAAAAACGAAGAGAAAATCAGAATCATTGAAGAAAACCAAATAGATGATGCTGATGTAGTTGTAGTTTCTTATGGAATTACTTCACGAGTTGCCCTAAAAGCTGTTGAATTAGCTCGAGAAAAGGGAATCAAAGTTGGAATTATGCGACTTATCACAGTTTGGCCTTTTCCTGAAAGTAGAATTAAAGAATTAGCTCCAAAAGTGAAAGCATTTGTTGTTCCAGAAATAAATTTGGGACAAATTTCACTTGAAGTTGAGCGATGTGTTTGTGGTCAAGCTAAAACGACATTGGTTCCACACGCAGGAGGATGGGTACACGATCCAAACGATATTTTGAAAGCGATTGAGGAGGGTGTAGAATGAACCAAGATTCAGGACAATTATTAACTAATAAACTAGAAATACCTAAAACAGAAGAAATGAAACACCCTATGGAAGGTTATCTGCGAGATGAGCGGTTTCCACATATTTGGTGTTCTACTTGTGGTATTGGAACGGTTTTAACTGGTTTCATTACCGGCTTACAAAAATCTGGACTTGATAAAGACAAAGTATCAGTAGTTTCTGGAATTGGGTGCTCTGGTCGTGCAGCTGGTTATCTTCGGTTGGATTCGTTTCACTCAACCCACGGTAGAGCAATCCCATTTGCTACAGGATTGGCACTTGGGAATCCTGAACTCAAAGTAGTTGTAATAAGTGGTGATGGTGATATTGCAGCGATTGGTGGAAATCATTTTATCCACGCCGCTAGAAGAAACATGAACCTAACAGTAATTTGTATCAACAATTTTAACTATGCGATGACAGGTGGTCAAGCTGGGCCAACAACTCCGGAAGAAGCAAACGCTTCAACAGCCCCATTTGGATGTTATGAATATCCATTTAATCTACCATTTTTAGCTGAATCCAGTGGAGCGGTGTATGTAGCAAGATGGACATCACTTCATGTTAGGAGAGTTTCCAACTCTATTTCTGAAGCATTACTCAAACCTGGATTTTCATTTATTGAAGTAATTGCTCCTTGTCCAACTTTATATGCGCGGAGAAATCGTTTGGGATCGGGACTGGATCTAATGAAATTTTATCACGACAGTGCAATTATTGACCATAATGCTGAAACTCGAGACATTGATATTGGCTATCAAGACAGAATAACTATTGGTAAATTTGTAAATAAAGACAAACCAACATTTTTGGAAAATAAAGATAACTTCCTCAAGAAAAAACTCGGTGATAAATTCGTGCAATTTACAGGACCGAATGGGAAGTGATAGAGAATGGAACACGGAATCGGGAGACCGGAGCGATGTTTTTGCTTTGCGACTTTGCGAGTAATAAGCTATTTTCCAATTTCAAGAATTAAACAATCATTGCGATTGAAAGGAAAAAAATGGACATAAGATTTTCAGGTTTTGGTGGACAAGGGATTATTAAATCAGGGACTCTGATTGGCAAAGCGGCATCTCTATATGATAATAAGTTTGGGACGATGACTCAAAGTTTTGGTCCTGAAGCTCGTGGAGGAGCGTGCTCAGCACAAGTAGTAATTGATGATGAACCGGTATTGTATCCTTACATTGTTGCACCGGAAATCCTCGTTGCAATGTCACAAGAGGCGTATGAGAAATTTATCAAAGATCCAGAAAATGGAAGCACTGTTCTTACAGACACTGATTTGGTGAAACCAAAAACAATCAGAAAAGATGTGAAGATGTATTCAATTCCATCAACTCGAATAGCTGAAGAAATGGGAAACAGAATTTTTGCCAATGTAGTAATGGTTGGATTCTTCACTGCTATCACAAATATTGTGAGTTTAGATGCAATGAAACAAGCTCTTCCAGGTTCTGTACCTGACAGGTTTATCGATATCAATATTGAAGCATTGGAAAGAGGATACAATTACGGGATAGACCTATTAGATAAACAGAAAAAGAAAGCTAAAGCGAAAGCATAAAATGGCCACAAATAAATCATCTGACAAATTCCAGGAAGTATTAAAGAACGATACCGCAACTTTGTCATTCACCAATCACATTAAAGAAAAATATAAAGTGGGTTGGGTAAATCCTTCACCCTGTATGGAAGCTTGTCCTGCAGGAGTGAATGTGAAATCTTATGTTTCTC
Source organism: uncultured bacterium (assembly GCA_964607375.1). GTDB lineage: Bacteria > Fidelibacterota > Marinisomatia > SCGC-AAA003-L08 > JACNLC01 > JACNLC01. Next base: position 17,939 of record CAZSJY010000020.1, on the reverse strand, counting down.
TGATTGCAGCTGGGAAATTTCATGATGCCTTGAAAGTAGTAAGAGAACGAAATCCATTGCCTGGAATTTGCGGACGAATATGCACACACCCTTGTGAATCATTTTGTAATCGAAATGAAATTGATGAATCGGTTGCCATTTGTTGGCTCAAAAGATTTATAGCCGATTATGAATTGAAGAATCCAATGTCAAAACCAGAGAAGACAACAGGGAAACGAAGAGAAAATATTGCAATTATTGGTTCCGGTCCAGCTGGATTAACTGCTGGACACGACCTTGCTTTACTCGGTTATAAAGTTACGATATTTGAAGAACTATCAGAACCTGGTGGAATGTTGGTTGCAGGAATTCCTGCTTATAGAATGCCTCGAGATATTCTAAAGTTTGAAATTGATTACATAAAAGATTTAGGTGTAGAGATAAAAACAAATACTCGAATAAAGGGTAAAAATGCAGTTGAAGGGCTTATCCAAAAAGGTTATAGTTCGGTATTTATTGCAATTGGTGCTCACAAGGGAAAGAAATTAAATATCCCAGGAGAAGAAGATTTTGAAGGATTTTTAGATGCAGTAACCTTCTTGCGGGGAGTTAATTTTGATGAACCAAAAAAACCTGGTGAAAAAGTTATCGTTATTGGTGGTGGTAATTCAGCTATTGATGCAGCAAGAACTGCAATCAGGTTAAATTGTGAAGATGTGAATATCGTATATCGAAGAACTCGAAATGAAATGCCTGCTAACGATGCTGAAATTGAAGAAGCTGAAAATGAAGGTGTAAACATTCATTATTTGGCATCGCCTGTGAATATTATTGGCAAAAATGGTAAAGTCTCAGGTATGGAATGTGTCAAAATGGAATTGGGTGAACCTGATGATAGCGGGCGACGAAGACCTATTCCAATTAAGGATTCAGAATACGTGATAAATGCTGATGTGATTATACCTGCAGTTAGTCAAGAACCGGATTTGACATTTTTACCAAATAAACACAAATTGAATATCTCCAAATGGAATACACTTGTTGCTAATAAATCTACAATGGAAACTAACATTCCTGGAGTATTTGCCGGTGGAGATGCAGTAACTGGACCAAATACTGTTATTGATGCTATTGCTCAAGGTCATATTGCAGCAGAATCAATTGATAGGTTTGTTAGTGGTAAATCACAGAATAGAACAGCGTTTCCAACACGACAGTTTGAAACCGAAGTGCAACGGAATTTTAAAGCACAACCTAAGACAAAACGAGCTGAAATGCCAATGGAGGATATCAAATCTAGAACTACTAATTTTGATGAAGTAGAATTTGGATTTGAAGAAGCACAAGCTATTGCAGAAGCTCAACGGTGTTTGCGTTGCGGTCCGTGTAGTGAGTGTTATACTTGTGTTCCTGATTGTGATAAGGGATTGGCGATTCTCTCTAATGAAGACGGAGATTGCTTATTTAGATATCCACCAAACTTTTCAATTCAAGAAAATCAAAACCAAATCATTCAAGGTGAATTGAAATCTAAAGGAACAGGAACAGTATCTTTCCAAGTTAATTCTGTTGTTCCATCTGTACAAGAAAAATTGTGTAGAGGTTGTGGTGATTGCTTAAAAGTCTGTGAATACAGTGCTTGCGAATTAGTTCCGATTGGAGATGATGTATTTATATCAAGAATTAATCCAGATATATGCAGAGGTTGTGGAACTTGTGTTGCGTATTGTCCGTCGAGTGCAATCAAACCTGGTCATTATACCAGTAATTGGTTGGAGTATAAGCTGAAGAATATCCAACCTAATACAAAAAATGTGGTTGTATTTTCTTGTCATTGGAATGGATCAACATTTGATATGAAAACCGGGAAAACGAATGTTATTTTCATCAACACAATGTGCACAGGGAGGATAGAAACGACCTTTATCCTTAAAGCTCTTGAGTTGGGTGCTGATGGGGTGTTAGTTACTGGTTGTTCAACTGATGAGTGTCATTATGAGTTTGGTGCAAATAAGTTTATTGAGACTTATGACAAGACTAAAAAGTTAGCTAATATGCTTGGGATTGACGATAAGATAATCGGTTATTCTCAAATACCTGAAGGCAAAACTGATAAATTTATTGAATCTGTAAATGGATTTATAAAACAATTATGATTTACTAACTTTGGGGAATGTGTGAAGAAGAGAAAAAGAGATAAGGTGAAAATACTTTATGAAATTGATAAAAAGTCATAGAGAATTGGAAGTTTATCAGCTATCATTTGAAACTGCTATGGAAATATATAAATTAACAAATAGTTTCCAAAATGAAGAGAAGTATTCACTGACTGACCAAATTAGAAGGTCATCTAGATCAGTTTGCGCAAATTTAACCGAAGCTTGGCGTAAACGAATATATAAAGCGGCGTTTATAACAAAGATTAGTGATTGTGAAGCTGAAGCTTGTGAAACACAAACTTGGCTTGATTTTTCAAAATCTTGTGGTTATATTGATGATAAAGTATATGCAAAAATGGACACCAATTATAACAATATTATCGGGAAATTAGTAAATATGAGAACAAATCCTGAAAAATGGACAATTAATTAAAATGAATATTTATAGAATGAGATTAAGCTGTGAAAGTAAAAATATCCTTAATGTGTTTTTCCACTATCTTCCTCTTCACTATTTCACCTCTTCATTGTGTCAAAGAGAGGGCAAAATATGTTGATTGATAAAATTAAAAAGACAAATGCTTTTGCGTGTTTGGAATGTGGTAAATGCACTGGTGTTTGTCCGGTTTCACGATTTTCACGGCAATACTCACCTAGAAGTTTATTAACAAAAACTGTTCGTGAGGAATTCGATTCACTATACACTGAATATGACCTGTGGAGTTGCTTAACCTGTAAGCGATGTGATGAAGTTTGTATTTCTAATATTCAGTTTAGCAATTTAACTCAAATCGTGCGAACTTCTGCTAAAGACTGCGGATTTCAAGGAAAGTGTTCCCACTCTGGAGCGATGGAACTTCTACAGAAAACGATGACAACCGAAGATTTAAAGCAAAATCGATTGGGTTGGGTAACTGATGATTTGAAAATATCAGATAAAGGCGATATTCTGTATTTTGTGGGTTGTTCACCATATTTTGATGTATTTTTTACTGATTTGAATTTGTCAATCCTTGATGCGGCAAAAAGCAGTATCAAAATTCTGAATAAACTCGGAATTACTCCTGCAGTAATGCCAGATGAACGCTGTTGTGGCCACGATTTACTTTGGAATGGTGATGATGAAAATTTCAAAATGTTAGCAGAGAAAAATCTCGAAGCAGTATCTAAAACAGGTGCAAAGACGATTCTATTCTCTTGTGCAGAATGTATGAGTGCGTTCAAAGATTTATATCCGAAATACGGATTGAAAGTGAATGCAGAACTCAAGCATATGAGTCAATTTCTATCTGAAAAAATGAAAAGTGATGAAATCAAATTATCTGATACCAACGAAACAATCACTTATCAAGACCCTTGCAGATTAGGCCGTCATATGGGGATTTACGATGAACCTCGTCAAGTATTAAATGGTTCAGGCAATTTTGTGGAAATGAAACAAAACAATAAAGGTTCGCTTTGTTGTGGTGTAAGTGGATGGATGAATTGTGATATCACTTCCAAAGGAATTCAAAAAGAACGCCTAAAACAAGCAAAGGAAACAAGGGCTGAAACACTCGCGGTTGCTTGCCCAAAATGTCAAATTCATTTGACTTGTACAATGAAAGATGATATTGTCAAAGAAAATTATGAAGTTGAAATCAAGGATATTTCTACAATCACCTTGGAGAGAATGGAATAGTGGAGTATTGGAGAAGATAAAACTCACTGCTTCTTGCTAAATGCTAAAAACTATTAAATGGAAAATTAATAATAAATCGAAAATGGTAATCGGAGCACTTAATGGAAAACGATAGTTTAAGAATAGGTGTATTTGTTTGCGAGTGCGGAATGAACATTGCTGGTTCACTTGATTGTGAAGCGGTTCGTGCGGATGCTGAAAAACTTCCAAATGTTGTTTGTTCTGTTCGTAATAAATATACTTGTGCTGAACCGGGTCAGCAGGAAATAAAAAAATATATCAAAAGCCACAATCTTAACCGAGTGGTAGTTGCATCTTGCACACCAAGAATGCACGAACCGACTTTCAGAAATTGTGTTGCAGAAGCCGGGTTAAATCCATATTTAATGGAAATGGCGAATATCCGCGAGCATTGTAGTTGGACACATCTTGACGATTGGGATGGTGCAACTGAAAAAGCAAAGGATATTGTTAAAGTATCTGTTGCTCGTGCTGGATTGCTTCAACCACAAACCGAAACTGAACTTCCAGTCACAAAAGAAGTTTTAGTAGTTGGTGGTGGTGTTGCAGGTATTCAAACTTCTTTGGATTTAGCAGATGCAGGATATCAAGTTCATCTTGTAGAAAAAGAAGCATCTATCGGAGGGCTAATGGCAGCGTTAGACAAGACCTATCCCACGATGGATTGCTCTATCTGAATACTCGGTCCAAAAATGATGGATGCCGGTCGGCATCCCCGAATAAACTTGATGACCTACAGCGAAATAGAAAATGTAGGTGGATATATTGGAAATTTCAATGTTACGGTTCGCAAGAAAGCCAGATATGTGGATGAAAACGAATGTAATGCCTGTGGTGAATGTGAAAAGATTTGTCCGGTTGTAGCACCAGATTCATTCCAAGAGGGTTTTTCGTCACGAAAAGCTATTTACATGCCATTCCCTCAAGCAGTTCCATCTGTTTATATTTTGAATGACCAAGATTGCCTAGGACACAATCCGATTGCGTGTGGAAAATGTGCTGATGTATGCGAGAAAAACTGTATTGATTTCGATATGAAGGATGAAATTGTTAACCTAAAAGTGGGTGCAGTTATTGTCGCTACAGGAATGGATGTTTATGACCCAACTGAAATGGATGAATACGGTTACACAAAATATGAAAATGTAATAACAAGTATGGAGTTTGAACGGTTGATATCTGCTGGTGGTCCAACTGAGGGTCATTTTATTAGACCTACCGACCAAACTACTCCAAAGCGAATTGCATTTATCCAATGCGTGGGTTCACGATCTCAATCACCAATTGGAAATCCGTATTGTAGTAACATTTGCTGTATGAACACAATTAAAGATAGTTTGCTCTTGAAAGATCACTACAAAGATGTGGATATTTCTGTGTTCTATATGGATATTCGTGCATTTGGAAAAGGTTTTGAGGATTTATATCAACGAAGTAAGCAAGCTGGCGTGAAATATCTCCGAGGTTTACCTGGTGAGATATTTGAGGATGATAAAACAAAAAATCTTACACTCTTGGCAGAAGATACAACAACAGGAGATATTGTTGACCACGAATTTGATTTAGTGGTTCTTTCCGTTGGTGTTATCCCAAGGAAGGACAGTAGTGTTGTTCAAAAACTTCTTACATTATCTAAAACTGAAGATGGATTCTTTATGGAATCACATCCAAAACTCAAACCTGTGGATGCCCCGACAGGTGGTGTATTCTTCGCAGGATGTGCAGAATTTCCGAAAGATGTCAAGGATAGTGTAACTCAAGCAAGTGCCGCCGCAGCTAGAGCTCAAATATTGATGAATGCTGGACAAATTAGCGTTGAAGCGATTACTTCTGTAATTGACCAAGATATGTGTACTTCGTGTGGAATTTGCGTAAAGGTGTGCCCGTTTAATGCAATTACCGGTGGTGATGCTAAAACCAAAACTCCTGCTCAAGTTATTGAGGCAGCGTGTAAAGGATGTGGAACTTGTGCTGCAGAATGTAATTTTGATGCAATCACCATGAAACATTTTGAAGATGCTCAAATAACGGCACAAGTTGAAGCAATTTTGGATAAAGATGCGGAAGAGAAAACTTTGGTTTTTGCTTGTAATTGGTGCTCCTATGCAGGTGCGGATTTAGCAGGTTTATCTCGATTGCAATATCCAACTTCACAACGAGTTATTAGAACAATGTGTAGTGGTCGTGTGGATTCTAAATTTATTATACACGCATTTGAAGAAGGTGCACCGATGGTACTCGTTTCGGGGTGTCACTTTGCAGATTGCCATTATATTGATGCGAATAGATGGACGGTAAAAAGAGTGGAAAAATTGTGGGATAAAATGGAGAAACTTGGTATCCGTCCTGAACGATTGCAATTAGAGTGGATTAGTGCTGCTGAAGGTCAGAAGTGGAAAAGAACGATGGCAGAAATGGAAGAAATGCGTAAAAGCGTTACCAAAGAAGAAATCGAATTCACTCAAAAAGTGCTTAAAGATGAACGAGAAAAAGAAGAAGCAAAAAAAGCGAAAAGAGCACTTAAAAAGAAAGCAGTAGTTGGGGTAACAGCTTAAGGTATGAAAGAAGTTGCATTACAGGTACTGTAGATTATAAAATATTAGGAGAACAAATGCAAGAAGTTGATTATAAATGTTTGCGATGTGGTCATTTATTTAAGAGTCAGTATGATCCGAAAGTACCTATGGAGCGAGCTTGTCCAGAATGCTCAAGTAATAGTGTTCGACGGCAAAAGAAGAGTAAATAGTTTGTTTTTGCTACTCTTCATAGGATAGGTCTTTTGAAGTGAATATCGAACAAGGATTAACAAATATTGTATAGAAGTGATAAAACTTCTGAATCCGATGTTCTGTGTTTCTTGTAATAAAATCGACTAATAAGGTAAGAAAGGAAGTTGTTATGTTTGACCCATTAGAAGATGAATTGAAATTAATGGAAGAAATAGAGAAGAACATCTGTGAGAAAACTAGATGCGAAAAACTACCAAAAGCTCTTAAGCTAAAAGACCCAATTAAACGAATTCCAATGCGTGATTATTATGTGCTTCCTGAAACTTCGACACTACAAACTGTTGTCGATTTGATGAGAGAAAAACACATTCGAAGTGTAACATTGGTGAAAGATGACGAAAAGGTTTCTGGTATTTTTACTACTCGTGATGTGTTGACAAGGACTGTCTGTAGAAAACTCGATTACGAGAAGGAAATGGTTCGTGATTATATGACTGCGAATCCTCAAACACTACGAATGAATGACCCAATTGCTTTTGCAATGAATCGAATGGTAGATGGAGGTTATCGGAACATTCCAATAGTTGATAGATTAAAAAAACCAATTGGAATGATTAGTTTGCGTTCTATTGTAACTTATATTGCAGATTATTACTATAATGAAGTGATAAATCTTCCTCCAAAACCAGTAAGAAGAGGAACACGAAGAGAAGGTGGCTAGAAACTGTGAGGTTTATAGCAGATAATTCAAACTTTAGATTTAATCCCGCTTATTAGCGGGATTTTATTTGTATGCTAAATTATTCACCACCTGAGAGAATACAAGCCACATTTGGTCAAGTTGAACTACACAAAAAAGTGGGTGAGATTATCAGCTTTCATTCACTCAACAAACAGGATATTTATCAACTTGCACTTACAAATATTGGCTATAAAGAACCGATAAGAGTCCTTGATTTAGGATGTGGTTTTGGAAGGTTTACACAAGCTTTAGAAGGAAATATCCATAACAACTCAAAATGCATTGGGATTGATTGTTTAGATGAAAACAGAAGACCCTATACAAATACTGTAGAGAAAATCGGATTTCAATCTGAATTTATTGCTGGACCAGCAGAAGTAGTAAAACAATTACCAGAAAACAATTTCGATTTAATACTATCGAGTTTTTCGTTATATTTTTTTCCAGGAATCATCGAAAATATTCCAAAATTATTGAAAGATGATGGAAAGTTTGTATCAATTACACATTCTAAATATTCACTTCAAGAGATGTTAGATGATATACGAATTAGCGTGTTAAGTGCAAATGTTGATATTGAAAATCGATTCAACTATGAGAGATTACTTCATAAGTTCTCCTCAGAAAATGGATTAGATTTGTTATCTGAACATTTTAACTCAGTGGAAGATATTCAATACAGTAATTTACTTTACTTTCCTCCTGAAAAATTAACTCCCTGTTATAATTATATTGATTTCAGATTATCATTAATGAAAGATGACCAGCATTTTGCTCAAGCCATCAGTGACGAGAACTTTTATAATACATTACATAAGAGAATTGAATTTAAAGCAAAAAAATTCGGAAAGTATATTTTGAATAAAAGTGATACAATCTTTATTTCAGTCAAGTAGAATCGGAGCATATCAAATGAGAAAAAGAAATTATTGTTCAGTTTGTTCTGCTAAAATTGAAAATCGCAGGATTGATGAGCGATTACGAAATTATTGCTCAAAATGCGATATCATTTATTATGACAATCCGTTACCTGTTGCATCTACTGTGATTGTTAATCCAAAACGAGAAATCCTCTTAGTTCTACGAAAAAATGAACCTAAAAAAGGTATGTGGGGATTACCATCTGGATTTGCTGAGGTCAATGAAACTATTGAAGAGGCATCACTTCGTGAATTGAAAGAAGAAACGGGAATTTCTGGAATTGTATTGCGTTTACTGGACACTCGTTCACATTTCAATGAATTCTATGGAGATTTGATTTGGGTAACATTTGAAGTTAATTGGACGGGTGGAGAGATTACTCCTGGAGACGATGCTTTGGACGCAAAATTCTTTTCGCTATTTGATTTACCTAAATTGGCATTTACTGCTAACAAACTTGCAGTTGAAAAATATATGAATCGATATAAAGATTTATGGAAAATACAAGATTCGTTTAATAGAATTGAGAGAGGTAGAAGGTCAGTTAAAGGTAATTTGCCATCTGACTCATTGTTTGAAATTATAAATAAAGATTCAGAAATTATTACAGAAAATTGGGTTGTTGAAGTGATGTCTCATCCAACGACAAAACACTACTCCAATCAACCAAAGCAAGAAGTATATGAGAAAGCTCACATAGTTCTTTCACAATTTGGAAATTGGATGATACACCCTGAACAAAAGATGTCAGAAATATGGGAATATTTCGAAGAAATCGGAAACGAGCGTAGGGAAGAAGGTTACAAACTTTCTGAAGTTATTAGTGCCTTAAGTTTAACTCGAAAACATATATTTGCTCATGTGTTTGCACAAGGTGGTGTTTGGATTAGACCGATGGAAATGTATCGTTCAATGGAATTCAGCACTCGTGTAAATCTCTTTTTTGACAGAGCAACCTACTATATTACAAAAGGATTTGAAGTAAAGTAAAGTCTATCCTCACATAGATATTAAAAATGGCTGATAAATCAGCCCTTTTTAATAAGTATTGAATGTATGTTATTTACTTTGCAATTGAGCATCTACAGAAGCTATTGCAGTCATATTAACCACATCCTCAACAGTACTATCAGCAAATTGTAATAGGTGGACAGGTTTGGATAATCCCATTAGAATTGGTCCGATAGCAGTTGCATTAGCCAACTGTTTTAACAATTTGTACGCGATATTTCCCGATGTTAAGTCTGGGAATATTAACACATTGGCTTCTTCTTGTAAAACAGAAAATGGGAAATGTTCTTTAAGAAGTTTGGTTGAAACTGCAACATCAGCGTGCATTTCACCGTCAACAACCAGACCTGGATGATTTTTGTGGATAAGTTCAACTGCTCTTTTCACTTTATTTCCAAGAGGATGTCTGACACTCCCAAAATTACTTGGACTAACTAATCCTATTCTTGGTTCAATTCCAAATCGCTTAGCTCTTTCAGCAGCAAGAACAGCGATTTCTGCTAACATTTCAGAAGTTGGATCAATATTAACTGTAACATCTGCAAAGAATTTGATATTATTTTTAAATGCTAAAACATACATACCAGCGACATGTTCTACACCATCCTGTAAATCCAGAATTTGAAGTGCAGGTCTCAGTGTATCAGCATAGTTTTGTGTAATTCCCGAAACCATCCCATCCGCATCACCCATTTGCACCATCATAGGTCCGAAGTAGTTTGGTCTGTTCATCAAATTACAAGCTTGCCTACGAGTTACACCTTTTCGCTGACGCATTTTATAAACTGTTGAACAATACTCGGAATGGTGTTCGCAATCTGTTGGATTTAGTATTTCAACACCATCAAGTTTAATCTTTAATCGTTTTGCATTTTCCTTAATTCTTTCGTGATTGCCTAATAGAATAGGAGTTGCAATACCCTCGGATACAATTTGACAACTTGCTCGAATTATTCTATCACTTTCACCTTCAGGAAATACAATTCTCTTAGGGTTTTTTCTTGCTTTATTGATGATAGTTCTCATTAACTCTCGACTTTTACCTAAGCGAGCCTCTAGTTCATCGCGATACTCATCAATATTAATCTTGTTATTTGCAACACCAGAATCAATTGCAGCTTTGGCAACTGCAGTTGCTTCCCATATCAAGACTCTAGGATCAAATGGTTTTGGAATGATATAGTCAGGTCCGAATTCGATATGTTCAACTCCATAAGCGTCAACAACTTCGTCTGGAACATCTTCTTTTGCTAAATCTGCAAGTGCTTGAGATGCTGCGATTTTCATTTCATCATTTATTGCTGTTGCATTAACATCTAAAGCTCCTCTAAAAATGAATGGAAAACCAAGAACATTATTTACTTGGTTAGGATAATCTGAACGCCCAGTAGCCATAATGATATCGTCACGAGCAGCTTTTGCATCAGGATAAGTGATTTCTGGATCTGGATTCGCCATAGCAAATACAATTGGATTTGGAGCCATTGACCGCACCATGTCCTTTGTAACTAATCCTGCACGGGATAATCCAACAAATACATCTGAATTTACCATTGCTTCTTCAAGAGTTCGGACTTTTGCATCACCTGCAAACCGTTCTTTGTATTTATTCATTCCTTCAGTTCGTCCTTTGTAAACGACACCCTTACTGTCACATAGAATTACATTTTCTCTTTTAACTCCAAAGCGTAAATAGTGAGTTGCACAAGCAATAGCTGAGGCACCTGCACCACTTACAACAACTTTTAGATCTTCCATTTTTTTGTTGGCAAGTTCACAAGCGTTTATGAGAGCAGCAGCAGATATAATTGCTGTTCCATGTTGATCATCATGGAAAACGGGAATATCCATTTCCTCAATTAATCGTTCTTCAATTTCAAAACATTCAGGAGCTTTAATATCTTCCAAATTAATGCCACCAAATGTTGGTTCCATCAACTTAACGGCTTTGATGATTTCTTCAACATCAGGCGTATCAAGTTCAATATCAAAAACATCTATATCAGCAAAGCGTTTAAACAAAACACCCTTTCCTTCCATCACAGGTTTCCCAGCAAGAGCACCGATATCTCCTAATCCTAAAACTGCAGTTCCATTAGAAATTACAGCAACAAGATTTGATCTTGCTGTATAGATTCCAGCTAAAGCTGGATCTTTTTCAATTTCTAAACATGGTTCTGCTACTCCAGGTGTATAAGCAAGAGACAAGTCTGTTTGTGTTACACAAGGTTTAGATGGTACAACTTCGATCTTTCCTTTGCGTCCCCTTGAATGATATTCAAGAGCTTGTTCTTTAGTGATCATTTAATAATCCTCTCATTTTGATGCAAAATAATTATATATTGTTTAAATTAACATTTAACCAGCTATCAAAATTTAGGGACTATAAATATATTTACATTAAGAAAACTTAAATTTATATGATAAAAAAAGGAGTCCCGAAACCGGCACTCCTTTTTACAATAAAGTTGTTAATTAGACCTTACAAATTTGATTCCTTAACTGTATTTTTTACAGCTGTGAGAGTGTTGTTTAGTAATTCCTTTTCTTCTTTAGTCAAATCAATTTCTAAGATTTTTTCGATACCATTAGAACCTATAACACAAGGCACTCCAATAAAATATCCATCTATTCCATACTCACCTTCGCAAAGTGCTGCAGATGGAATAACTCGTTTCTTATCCTTGAGATATGATTCTACCATTTCCATTATTGATGCAGCAGGGCTGAAAAATGCACTTCCGTTTCCGAGAAGTTTTACAATTTCGGTACCTGCTTCGCGAGTTCGTTTAACAACCGCATCGATTTTCTCTTTTGATAGAAGTTTATCAATCGGAACACCACCAACAGTTGCAAGGCGTGGCAATGGAACCATTGTTGGACCATGTCCACCCAAAACCATACAAGTTACATCTTGTGCAGATAAACCTGTTTCCATTGCAATGAATGCTCGAAATCTACCTGAATCCAAAGCACCAGCCATCCCAATAACTCTATTTTTGGGAAATCCACTAATTTTATAAAACGCATATACGATAGCATCCAGCGGATTGGAAACAACTATAACAAATGCATTTGGAGCATACTTTTTTACATTGTTTGCAACATTTGTAATGATATTCAAGTTGACTGATAAAAGATCATCTCTGGTCATTCCTGGTTTTCTTGGTACGCCTGCAGTTACAACAACTACATCAGATCCTTCAATGTCAGCATAATCACTTGTTCCTGTAATATTAGTATCATACCCATCGTGAGGTCGAAGTTCCATAATATCTAGAGCTTTACCTTTAACCATTCCTTCAACTTCTGGAATATCAAGAATTACTAAATCACCAAGTTCTTTTTGAGCACCTATCAGAGCTAGGATACCACCAATTTGTCCACCTCCAATAAGAGCTATTTTTTTTCTTCCCATATTTTTCCTCTTTTCAATTTATTATGATATTGTCTCTTTAACCCATTTTGTACTAACGGATTTTGGACGAGTCAATGGAGTTCCAAGAGCTCTGTTCAAAATCAATTGTGCTAACATTCCCATAGTTCGTGAAACTGAGAAAAATACTGTATAGTATTCAAATTCAGTCATACCATAATGGTAAAGTACAGCACCTGAACCAGCATCAACATTTGGCCAGAAGTTAGCAATTGGATTTTTACCAGCCTTGACTCGTTCATCTGAGAATGTTTCAAGAACTTTTGGCACAACATTGAACACCCTGTCAACAGTTTGAAAAACTGGATCTTCTGGGAAATGCTCATTACCAAATGCATTTAAAGCAGTAAATCTTGGATCAGTCACTCTTAAAACAGCATGACCGTATCCTGGAATAACCTGCCCAGACCTGAGTGTATTGAATGCCATTTCATTTATTTCTTCTTCTGTTGGAGTACCATTGTATTTCTCCATTAATTCCAAAACCCATTTCAAGCATTCTTGATTAGCCAAACCGTGTAGAGGACCAGCTAATCCGTTTAATCCAGCTGAAACTGCATAGAAAGCATCAGATAATGCTGAACCCACAGTATGGCAAACATTAGCGCTTACATTTCCACCCTCATGATCACAGTGCAAAGTTAAGTATAGTTGAACAAGCTTTGCAAAATCACCATTAGGATCATCAACTGGGAGTTTGTTTGCGAAATTTGCACCCCAATCCAAACTTCTATCCCAAGGAGTAAGATCGTCTAAACGCATTGTATCTCGTTTAAGACCTTTTTTGTATTTGATTTTGTAGATCATTGCTGCGATGCAAGGAAGAGCTCCCATCAATATCAGTGCATCTTCAAGCATTGGTTTCCAATAGTCAGCTTTTTGCATTCCTAAAGTATATTGCTTACGGAATTGAGATTCTCTTTCCATAATCAAAATTGCCGTACTTAGCATGTTCATTGGGTGAGTGTCTTCAGGTAACGATCTAAGTGCGTCCCAAACATAGTCTTTAACTTCGCTTCGGTCAGCTAAATCATCTTGTAAAGATTTGGTTGCTTCTGCAGTTGGTTTTTCACCTGTTAAAAGAAGATAAAAGATTTCTTCAGGTAACATATCTGTTATTTCAAGAAGTGGGTATTCTCGTATAATTAAACCTTTGTCTGGTTCAACAACAGAAGTATCACATATCATTCCTTTAATTCCACGCATTCCACCAAATGCTTGTGCAACAGTAGCTTCAGCGATTTTTTTGCTACCAAGATTTCCCAATACTTCTTTTTTCTCTTCTCTCCATATTGGTATCATCTCAGTAAGTTTATCTTGTAATCTCATAACTTTCTCTCCTATTAATTTCTTAATACATATATACAGCAACACCTATATTGTAAAGCATAGAGTATAGGATATATTGAATAAATATGTAGTCAATTTACATTACGAATTTATGACGAATACATGTAAAAGTCTATAGGTTTTAATTTAAGATGTTATTATCTGATTTTATATTTATGTTTAACAAATACTAAGATTTATCGCAAGGAATTGACATAACAGCTCCAAAATGTCTTATTAAAATTTATATGATAAATTTCCAAAATTCTACTTCTAATAATCATAAATTTAGATACTGAATTTTAATTGTTATTTCTAGTATATTGAAAGGTAATTATTATGGGATATAAATATTACGATCCATTTCCAGTTACAAAAGTGGATGAGGATTACAGCCTACTAACCAAAGATTTTGTGACTACTACGGAGTTTGAAGGAAAACAACTTGTTAAGGTGTCTGCAGATGGTTTGTCTTTACTAGCAAGTACTGCTATGAGAGATGTGAATTTTTTACTTAGACCATCTCACCAAGAACTAGTGGCTAAAATATTAAATGACCCGGATGCATCAGACAACGATAAATTCGTTGCAAGAGTTATGCTTCTTAATGCAAAAGTATCTACTGAATTTCAATTACCATTTTGCCAAGATACAGGTACTGCTACTGTTTATGCAAAGAAGGGCCAGCAGATAATAACTGATGGGAATGACGAAGAAGCTCTATCTAACGGTATTTATCGAACTTACCATGAAAACAATTTGAGATATTCCCAAGTGATGCCTCTAACAATGTACGAGGAAATAAATTCGGGCAATAATATGCCAGCACAAATTGATCTTGTTGCAACATCAGGAAGCGAATACAAATTTCTATTTGTAGCAAAGGGGGGAGGTTCAGGTAATAAATCTGCTCTATATCAAATGACCAAGTCTGTATTGAATCCAACTAATTTAAAGAAATTTCTATTAGAAAAAATGAAAACTCTTGGAACCGCTGCATGTCCACCATATCATTTGGCATTTGTTGTTGGGGGGACATCAGCTGAAACTGTTATGAAAACTGTTAAACTTGCAACTACAGGGTGGTATGATAATCTACCATCTGAAGGAAATATTAATGGACAAGCTTTCCGTGATTTAGAAACTGAAGAATATTTATTAAATGCTTCAAGAGAAATTGGTTTTGGTGCTCAGTTTGGTGGAAAGTATTTTTGCCATAGCATAAGAGTTATTCGCTTACCTAGACACGGTGCTTCTTGTCCTATTGGGATGGGTGTTTCATGCTCGGCTCATCGAAATATCAAAGCTAAGATTAATAGTGATGGAATATGGCTTGAGAATTTAGAACTTGATCCTGGACGATTTTTAAAATACGATAAAAGTGTTCAAACTCAAGTACCTGTAAAAATTGATTTAAACAAACCGATGACAGATGTGTTGGCTGAATTGTCTAAGTATCCGATTAAAACTCCATTAATGATGACTGGAAAATTGGTGGTAGCCAGAGATATGGCTCACGCTAAATTAAAAGAAATGTTGGATAATGGAGAAGAACTACCTAAATATTTCAAAGATAATCCAGTATATTATGCAGGTCCTGCTAAAAAACCTGAAGGAATGCCTTCTGGTTCTTTTGGTCCAACTACTGCTTCGAGAATGGACCCTTATGTTGACGAATTTCAAAAAAATGGTGGATCGATGATTATGATTGCTAAAGGAAATCGTTCTCAAATAGTAACTGATGCATGTAAATCTAATGGTGGATTCTACTTAGGTTCAATTGGTGGTCCTGCTGCACTATTAGCTAAAGAGAACATTAAGAATGTAAAAGTAATAGATTTTGAGGATTTCGGAATGGAGGCAGTCTGGGAAATTGAAGTTGAGAATTTCCCTGCATTCATACTTACTGATGACAAAGGAAACGACTTCTTTCAAACACTTTAGCCAAAGAATATTCTTGAATTAAGCTTGTGAGGTAAAACATTAAAAGAACAAGTTTTATATGTATTTTTGTTAGTTTGATTATTTCTCAAAATCCTGGAGATTTGATTTCATCAGAATTCTTAGATGAGAGAAATGTAGTTGAAGTTCAAGTTGAATTGGATAATTTGTTTGGAGAATACGCTCCTATTGCCGAATTTGATATTTCAATTCACAAAATTGAATACTACACAATTGATCCTTTTGGTAATCTAACTGTAGCATCTGGTGCTATTTCTTTTCCTGTAAATGTAAATTTTGCATTTCCATCTGTTAGTATTCAACATGGAACTGTTTTAGAAAGAGAGAATGTCCCATCACAATACGGCTTTGATGGATACAGTTTATGCTTGTCATCAACTGGTTTTGTAACAATTTTACCTGATTATCTTGGACTGGGAGAATCTGAATTATTACATCCCTATCATCATCAAGAAAGTACAGCTAATTCAGTTATCGATATGATTAGAGCATCTAGATATTTTTGTTCTAATTTTGAAGATATTCAAACAAATCATCAATTGTTTTTGGCAGGATATTCTGAAGGTGGATATGCTACAATGGTTACACATAAAGTAATTGAAGAGAGTTATTTTAACGAACTTCATATTTCGGCATCGTTTCCGATGGCAGGAGCTTATGACTTATCTGGAGTAATGACAGATTTAATGCTTTCTGCACAACCATATCCTGAACCATTTTATTTACCTTACATTCTATTGACAATGATAGAATATAACCAATTAGGTGATTTGCAAGATTTCTTTGTTGAAGAATATGCAAACTTATTACCAATCTTATTTGATGGATATCATTCAAGTGAATATGTAAATAATCAACTTCCAAACATTCCTATTGATATGCTTCTACCAGAAGCTGTTGATCAATTTGAAAATAATCCTGAATACTCTCTTATTATTGCTTTACAATCTAATAATGTTTGGGAATGGATACCACAGTTACCTATGTATCTGTTTCACGGTGTAGCAGATGAGCTTGTCCCCGTTGAAAATTCACTGATTGCGTTTGAGTATTTCATTCAAAATGGGGCAGAGGATGTTGTTCTTGAAACTCTCCCTGAAGAATATGGTGGGCATAATGAAGCTGCAATTCCGAGTTTGTTTGGTGCGTTTTACCAAATGAATTTATTGAGCATGATTAACCAAAAAGGTGATGTTATTGCTGATATGTCAATAAATATTCTCGATCTTACAAAAACAATTGAAATTATTCTATCAGGAATATTTTCAAACTATGAACTATGGTCTGCTGATATAAACGAAGATGGATACATCAATATTGCAGATGTATTATTAATAAAAAATCTGATGTTTTCAGAATGATGTTACATTCCTTAAAGAGATTACAAAACCTCTAAATATCATCAAACAAATTTGTCTGATTTCTTCCATTATTTTTTGAAATATAAAGAGCTTTATCAGCATTAACTAGGTTTGATTTTACCGTTAGATTTTTGTTGATTTGTGTTAACCCAAAAGAACAGGTGATTCCAATGTTACTTGTCTTGAAATTAGTACGAATCCTTTCAATAATTTGCATTGAATCAGTTGTGTTTGTATCTGGAAAACAAAAAATAAATTCATCACCACCGTACCTTGCAACTGTATCATATTTACGAAGATTATCAGAAAAATAACCAGCTACTTTTCGAAGAGTGTTATCTCCTTCAATATGACCATGTTTATCGTTTAGAACCTTGAAATAGTCCAAATCAGCTAAAGCAAGGCAAGAACTGGTATCGTCTCGCTGAACTCTTGAAAATTCCTTATCAAGTACAAAATGGAAAGCATTTATGTTTGGAAGTTTTGTTAAACGGTCAAAGTGAAGGTGAGAAGTATCCAATGCGACAATGAAAGTCCTGAATAGTTTAAAAAATAGGTTCTTCACACTTAACGATACTTTTTTCAATGTAGGTTGTAGATAAACAGAA